>JAGTQS010000037.1:0-12212 GCA_018397055.1 Candidatus Bathyarchaeota archaeon
CCACAATGCCTATATAAAGAAATAAATTCTACGCAACCACGGAAAAGAGCTGAACAGTTAACCACATCTCAAATCATGGAAAAAATGGTCAAAAAGCTGACCCGACTATATATACCCTCCCCCTCTAGGCCTATTACAGACAACATTTTTACGTCAAACAGACATCAGAAACATACAAGTAAAACGAAACACTGTTGAAGTAAAATTTTATTCAACTCGACTTTTTAGGAGAACCGCCAGTTTTCTGCACACATCATCTGGCTGATGCATGTCTAATCCAATCATGGGAATTGTGCAGCCGAGTTTTTTAAGTTCTTCAAACAAGGCTTCGAAGAATAGTCCTTTTTCATTTTTGTATTTTGTTTCGCCGTCAAATTTTCTTGGAGTGCAACTTACTCCGCAACAAGGAGACCTCTCTATACCGACGATAGCGAGCAAAACTGTTTTTGGCTCTCTCCCTTTTTTTACCAGCAATCGAAGATGTTTAGCTGAATCGACAGCTAATTGTTCGCAGTGTTCCTTGAACCCTTGCAAATTTTTGTAGTCGTCTTTTGTCGCTGGAGGACGGGGATTTCCGAGAAACATGTACTCTGGACATGGCAATTGAAAAACACCTATTTTATTCTTAGACAAGAAACGCAAGATTTCGCAAACAGGACCCATGTTTCTTTCAACGTCTTGCCCTTTTTGCCACCACCTCGTAGTTCGGTTCAAGACGCAGTGAGCAACAACCAAAACCATTATACTTCGAGGTTCCTTGTTTTCTAAGCTTCTTTCAGACACAGCCATCATTTCCCAAATAGAAACAGACTACCCCTTAGCTATCAGAACTTGAAACTGAAGTTAGTGCCGGCGGACGTTTTTGCACATACAAATAGCCACGGGGCTTTCCTTCTCTAGTTATGATGCCGTCTCTAACCATGTCTCGGAGAACATGCGAAACCGCTGTTCGGTCAAAGTGATAACCTATTCTCGTCATCTCCTCGTGCACGTCACCGAGCAATTTTGGCTCAGAAAAGAACCCTTCCTTCCAAAGTCTTTCCGCAATGTCTCTGCACGTGTCAGCTCTTAATGGAGAAGAAGGCCTTTCAACCGGAATGTTAACGGTCTTGCCAGCATACTCAGTTGCGCTTGCCAAAATTTTCTGTACAAGTTCTTGAACCTGGTCTTCTCTGCAGTCAAGATCGAATTCAATGTTTCCGACTTTCATTTTTATGTGAACGAGAGGTTTAGTCGCGTTCGGTTTTCCTTCAGCCTCACTTGTCATTTGACAGTCACACGCCGTTTTTGTCATGTTTATTGTTGAATTTTATTGATTATTGAATTGTTCAAGTTGAACATGCGCAACATTTATATATCAACATTACGCATTAATTGTAAATTGGTGAATATTGGTGATTGAACAATTACAATATACAATAACATCAAGATATAATTTTCCACGAATCATACGTGACACGGAACTAAATAAAAGACTAACAGAAGCAAGCCTACGCACAATGCACAACGTAAGAGAGAAAACATTCCAACCGTTCGAAACACAGCTTCTTGAACAAAATGAACAAAATAACCAACAAGTTTTCCACCAGAACCTTGAAGGAAAATCAATATCAACCTTTTTAACGCCTTTAACAGCCATCGAAGACCAAACACCAATCGTCGGAATAGACGTATCCGGCATAAGACTTGGAGAAACAGAGACTGGAATTTTATGCGCAGTCAGAGGCGCAATCGTGTGGAACCTAAATCAAAATTACAGATATCTCAGAATCGGCCCATTTCCCTTTCACATTACAGAAGAAAACAGACAAGAACTCTTTAACCACCTTGAAAACGGCACATTGCCAGAAGTAAACCCCAGCCACATGCCTTTGTTTGAGGTGATCGGAAGATTATGCAACCAAGTGGAAAGATGGATTCAGACAACAATCGCGTATTCTGCGGCTGGAAGCATCATCCTTTGGGACGGCTCTTTGACTACGGGAACCTCAGGAAACTCTGTTAGTGAGGTTTCATACATTCTAAAAACAGCAAGAAAACACGAAAACGCTGTTCTGGCCTTCACCAAGGTTACGACAATCAGGTTTCTCAGCTGGAAAATAACGGACATTGTTGCAAATCATGAACCGCCATGTCTCTTCGAGGTGGACGACCTACCATTATCAATTTCGAAAAATACGCATCTGCTTGGAAGAATTTACGTAGCTAACCTAGCGACAGGTGGATCTGCTTTCCGCTTGGACATTGACAAAGGCCTTTCTAGGGAAGATAACATAATGGCTGTCCAAAGGCTTCTCGGTAATGAACTTTTGTTCCAAGGGTACCCAGAATGCCTTCGATTAGCTCACATCTATTCAACATTCACAGCAAACGACGTTATCGGCATACAAAGCTTCCTGGCGCACGAGTATGGGTTAAAAATTGTTCCCCGAAACAACATGCGAAAGGTGCTGTTTGGACCATTCGGAACAGGCTTCGAGGACTAAAAATGCGGATTTTTAAGAAAGTTGGAAACACTTTGCATGTATTGAGTTTTCCAGGTGAAGACGTGGAGAAGGGAGGCTACCTCATCATCGAAGACAGGAAAGTAGGAAAATCCATGATTGCCCAAGTTATAGACATCCAGTTTGCAAACGTGCCGGGAGTGATGGAGGAACTCCTCCGTTCGCCTAACACGGATGAGGCAGTTCAAGGCGAAGATTCTGACCCGCTTGACATCATATCGCACATACTTTACATCCAAGATGCGAGATTACTTATCTGCAAGATATACGGCACTCTGATTGATGGAAAAATATATCCAGACAACAACTGGCTTCCATCCCGCACACATTCCAGCGTAAAAAAGCTTCAAACGGAAACCCTGCTCAATTTAGCAGGCATCACGAAAGGGTTACGGATTGACCTAGGCGTGACACACGATAAGGCGCCTTTAAGCATTGATGCTTGTGAGATGGATGGACGACTTAATATAATTACAGGAAAGAAGGGCACGGGAAAATCTCATCTCTCAAAGTTGTTGGTTCTAGGTCTCGTTCGCCACGGAGCAACGGTAGTAATCCTTGACATCAACGGTGAATACACAAATCTGGGTCTATCAGAAGATGGCACGAAAAACGAAATTTTTGAAAAAATCCACGTTCTGTCACCCGGCGAAAACTTTAAGGTTACTCTTTACCAAACAAACCTTTACGTCATAATGCGGATTCTTACTTACGCGCTTAATTTGCCTGGGACTTCAGCTCGGGAATTCCGTCATATTTGGCGAGCTCTTGAAGAAAGTGGAACAGTAACCTTGCACGAGCTAGGTGGAGCCATCAACCGTTCGAAATGTAATCAGCATGTCCGAGACGCGATGTACTCACGCTATTATGCCATGGTTCATTCCGGATTTTTCACAGATAACATGGCTGAGGCAGTAGATCTTGAGGCGCTTTTAAAGAAAACCGAAAGTAAAGGCGGAGGGGCAATAGTTATAAACTTGAGCAATACGTCACCGACTGATAGACAGATTGTGGTCGAGTTTGTCCTAGCGAAACTTCAGGAAACCCTTTCCCAATGGAAGATTAGGGCAGCATTCTTATTCGCTGAAGAAGCGCACCTGTACCTTAGGGAAACGTACTGGGACGACGCAGTCACAAGAATGAGACATTATGGCCTATTTACGACCTTTGTTACGAACCAGCCGAACACAATAAACGAGAACATTTACCGCCAAGCAGACAACATTTTTCTCCTAAATTTTGTCAATGAACACGATTTGGAAATAGTTTCAAGAGCTGCAAGAGTAGACGCAGAAACAGCAGTATCAATTGTCCGAGACCTTCCGCCTCACCATTGCCTCGTGCTTGGAAAAGTCGTAAAAGACTTTCCCATCATAGTTAAAATCAAGCCATTAAACGTACAAACCCTAGGACAAACCCGGTATTTTTTCAAAGAAAGAAAAGATGCGGATTAACTTTGAACATTTATTTACTGATTGATCTTAGATTTTTGTAAAGTTTTCCACAGTCTTCATGTCAAGCCTTTTTATTATCTCAATAACAAGTTTAACAGCGTTCTCTGCATCCTCTAGGCTGAATAGGCCAACATGGCTGTGAATGTGCCTCGTTGGAACACTTATAACGATGCTTGGACAACCAGCTCTGTCAAGGTGAATCCTGCCAGCGTCTGTTCCTCCTCGAGCAACTTGCGAAAGCTGAAGTGGAATCCCAGCGTCTTTAGCTGTTTTCCAAACAAATTCCTTAAATGGCTGGTTAGGAATCATAGTTCGGTCATAGGTCAGGAGACTTGGGCCTTTACCTATTTTTGTAGGTGCCTCATTAGGCTTTACGCCTGGAACGTCTCCGGCAATGTCAACTTCTAAAACAATTCCAACATCAGGGTTAACGAGGTGAGCCACGGTTTGCGCGCCTCTCAAGCCAACTTCTTCCTGTACTGTTGCAGCTCCATACACAGTGTTTGGGTGAGAAATCTTTTCCTGTTTGATGCGTCTGATTGATTCCATAATTACAAATGCGCCAAGCCTATCATCGAAGGCTTTTCCCATAGCTATCTTTCCATCATGAATTAAGCTAAATTGTGAGTACGGCACTATTGGGTCTCCGATTTTGACTCCTGCCTCTTCTGCTTCCTTTTTAGATGTGGCGCCTATGTCGATATGCATCTTGTCCTGCGTGAAAACTTTGGTACGCTCCTCGTCAGTCAAAAGGTGAGGAGGTTTTGAAGAAATGACTCCGTATATGTCGCCTTTCGCTGTCCTTACGACAACTTTCTGTGAAAGTAAAACCTGGTCCCACCATCCTCCAACAGGGTTGAAGGTAAGGAACCCCGTGTTTTCGTCAATGCCTGAAACCACGAAGCCCACTTCGTCAATGTGCCCAGCGAGAAGAACGCGCGGTTTTTCCTTTTCACCTTTAGCTACGAAAACGATTGAGCCAAGCTTATCCGTGATTATCTCGTCTGAAAAGGGCTTCATGTACTGTTTAATTATTCCAGCAGTTTCCCTTTCAAAACCTGATGGTCCAAATGACTCGGTCATATTTTTTAGAAACTCTATCGATTTGTTGTCAAACATTCTTTTCACCATTTTACTTTATACATAATTTTCAACGAATACCTTAATCTTATTAACGGCTTCTCCGATTGTTTCAAGGCTCGTAGCATAAGACATGCGAACATAGCCTTCGCCACTTTCACCGAAAACACTGCCAGGCGTCGTAGATACACCTTCCTTTTTAAGTAATCTGCTGCAAAAATCGAGGCTGGAGACGCCAGGTTTCTCAATTTTTGGAAAAACGTAGAATGCGCCTTTAGGCATGTTGCAGCTTAAACCTTGTATATTGTTAAGTTGGTTGACGATGAATTTTCTTCTTCTGTCGTATTCTTGAACCATCTCAGAGATGATGTCTTGGGGTCCTCTAAGCGCCGCAATCCCCGCTTTTTGCACGAAGCTAGCTGGGCAAGTTGTTGTTGACTGTTGGATTGTTACTATTGCATCAGCTATGTCTTTACTTGCAAATGCATAGCCCATTCTCCAGCCTGTCATCGCATAGGCTTTGCTGAATCCATTTATGACAATACATCTTTCCCGACCGTCATCGAAGGAGGCAGGACTACGTATTTTATAATTGTCATAGATTATGCGGTCATAAATCTCATCCGAAAGAATAAGCAGGTCATGGTCAACAGCGAGGTCAACGATAACCCTAATCTCGTCAGGGCGCATTACGCCTCCAGTTGGATTGTTCGGAGAACCTACCAAAACCATTTTTGTTTTGCTTGTTATCTTATTTTTCAAGGCTTCTTCGTCTAGGGCGTACGAGGGACCACATGGAATTTCATTTGCACGGGCCTCAGCGCACTCCACACATTGGAAATGAGTGGGCCATGTCGGAGCTAGAACCAAAACCTCGTCTTTAGGATCCAAGGTAGCTAGACAAGCACAGTATAAGGCATGTTTTCCGCCAGGAGTCACAACAATTTCACTTTCAGGATTTGCCTCGATATTTCGAGATGCGAGATCCTCCGAGATTGCTTGTCTAAGCTCAAGAATTCCTTTACTTGATGTGTAATGAGTGAATCCGCTTCTTATAGCCTCAATGGCTGCTTGTTTAATATGCTCAGGCGTGTCAAAGTCTGGTTCTCCAACATCCAAATTAAGAATCTTTCGACCGGCTTTCTGTAATTCGCGAGCTTTTTCAGCCATGGCAATCGTACCAGAAGGCTTAATTAGTTGCATTCTTTTGGCAACTTTCATGTAAATTCCTCAACCATACGCTAGTACCTAATTAACTTTGAAAGTAAGATCGCTTTCTTATATTTTTCACATCAAAATAGAGAGTTGACCTATTTCTGGTTATTTTTTAATTCAACCAACTATTTTAGATATGCTTGGAAATCGGTCTGATTCCTTATGTGGTAAGTATGTTGCCTTTAGGAACTCGTTTTGGAAGTTCGGATCAGCACCTAACTCTATGTACTCAACGGATCTTGCGATTTTTTGCGCTTCTTCTCGGACGTCAACAAAAAGAAGCGCCATCCTTGCACCTGAACCAGAGGTGTTACCTACGAATTGAACCTTTTCAAGAGGTATATCTGGGTACATGCCGATCGTTTTTGCGTTCAACGGATCTACATAGGTTCCAAACGCGCCGGCTAGGTACATTTTTTCAATATCATGGAACGTAACTCCTAGATGTTTCATTAGAATATAGGCGCCGGTATAGATTGCGGCTTTAGCCAGTTGAATCACTCTGATGTCTTCCTGTGTCACTGAAATATCTGTTTCAATTGAACCTTCATTCTTCCACGCAATCACAAACTCAGAAGACTTTCCTCCGATTCTTAGTCTTGGTGTGTTAATGTTTTTATTGAACTTTCCGCTCTTGTCGATTAACTTGTTTTTAAGAAGCTCCGCTACAGCGTCAACAACGGCTGATCCGCAGAGCCCTCGAGGTTTATCTCCGTTAACTGTTTTGTAACCGACTTCGAAGTTGTCTGGATTTATCCAAATCTGTTCAATGGCGCCATTTGACGCTCTCATGCCATGTTTGATGTGTGCACCTTCAAAAGCAGGACCAGAAGCGCAAGAACACGCCATAAGTCTATGTTTATTACCAAGAATTATTTCTGTGTTTGTTCCAATATCAACAAGCATTGAAAGCTCGTCAGCCGTATGCATTCCAGTTGCAAGAATGTCTGCCACGGCGTCTCCTCCAACAAACCCTGCTATCGTGGGTAAAGCATGAACGTATGCCCCCTTCGCTGTTTTCAGGGACAATTCTCTTGCCTTAACATCAATAGAGGACTGCAAAGCTGCTGGATAGGGCATTAAAGCTACGTAGTTAGGGGGAATACCGAGAAAAACGTGGTGCATCGCCGTGTTCCCCGCAAAACAAAAATCATAAATATTTTCTGCAGGCACATTTGCCTTTTTACATGTTTCGTTAATTAATTTATTGACGCCATCAATTACGGAACGTTGCAGCTCCAAAAGATTTTCAGACTTTTCCATTATGAACCGTATTCTCGAAATCACGTCTTCCCCGAAAGGAATTTGAGGATTCATAATTGAGGCTGAAGCCACGATTTCGCCATTTCTTAAGTCTAAAAGGTAACCAGCAAGCTTGGTTGTACCAACATCGACGGCGAACCCATAGCTAGCTGAAACCTTTCCATGCTGAATATCAATTAGTTCTTGATTTTTCCAAATCGTGACAGTCACAGTCCAATCCTTTTCTCGGATAACGTGTGGAATCTTTTTTAAAGCCTCGAAGTCAAGATTAAGTTGACAACCAGTTTCTAGCTTCAACGCGTCTAAAAGCCGATCCACATCAGACTGGCAATCCTTCAATGAAGGCTTTTTGAGGCTAATAACAACGTTTCTTATTGCGGGTTTCAACTTCACTTTTTTCTCTAAACCCTTAAACAAAAGTCTCTGCTGGTCCAGTAGACTTTCAGATGGGACTTCGACGACAACAGTACCGCTGCTCCTAGCTTTTACCTGACATGCTAGTCTGAAACCCGTAGATAGTTCTTCTTTAGAAAATACGCGTTTTTCAAACTGCGAAAGCTCTGACAGATACTCCTTTCCTGAACGTATGATGATTCTGCATTTTCCACAGAGTCCTTCTCCTCCGCAAATAGAACTAATATTTATGCCGATAGTTCTTGCAGTATCGAGAATCGTGGTGCCTTTAGATATCTCCATCCTTTTGCCGTAAGGTTGAAAGATTATTTTTGACTTCGTTTTCTATCACCTTTGAATTTTCAGCAAGAGCTCATGACAATTCATTGGCTTGTTTTGATATTTTTTTTGAAGATACAATGGTTCATTCTTCCGAAAAATATGTTTAGTCTCATTAAAAGTGTTTGCGTCAATACTGATAGCTAAAAAATACACCATTTTTATATAGATTAGTTTTTTAAGATACAACGGGAAAAATTCTATGCTGGAATGATGAACATGATTCTCGATAGGCTTCGGGGAAAAAAGAAGGAAAAGGCTCCGCCAATCTCTAGAAGTGATTTCCTAAAAATAATTCCAGTTCCTAACCCAACGTTGAAGCAGGAAAAAGACGAAAACAATAATATAACTTTAATCATTGAACGGGAAGCGAAAAAGGACGAAAAAGAAGAACAGGAAAAAACTAGAAAAAGACGTCCCAGAAGAAGCCTATTTCCTTCGGCGTCTCCTCAAATGCGGCAGAAAAAAATTCATCTTGACGCTGTTGGTTCAATTGTATGGAAACTTTGTGATGGAAAAAAAACCACAAAAGAAATTGTCGACCAATTATGTTCAAAATTTAAAATGCTTCCAAGCGAGGCTGAAATCTCCTTAAACTCCTACTTTAACGAGCTTGCTAAACGTGGACTTATAGCGTTCCTAATCCCAGAAGAAGTAGCATCCAAATTTGGCAAAAAAGAAACTGAGGAAGAAAAGAAAAAGTTAGTTAATCAATAAAAACGGTCACCTCACCACATGCAGTAACTCAGCATGTTAGCAAAAACAGTAACCTCGAATTTATATTGAATTTTTTTCGTCTATGTATGGCATTTAAACGATGACAATAAACTTTCTAGCAATCCACTGTATTCAATTTCTGAAATCTTTCGTTTAAGGAAAATTGGTTTAGCAAGGCTTGATGCCATGGTAACTGTATAGATGCGATTTGATTCTTGGCAATACCATGACAAATTAGTGTACAAAGTTGTGCTTCTCCACGACATTCCAGATTTGCTGATGCCATTTTTGATTACTAAGTCATGGGTTAACAGCTTCCTCTGTTCTTCAGGTACAAACTTAATTTTACGTTTTTTCAATTGTTTGAATAGGTCTTTTTCATAGTTTTTCTTAAACCATTCGTCGATGTTTTTGTACGTATCTTTAAAAACAACGTTTGCTAAAGAATAATAATCAACAATTAAAGTTGATATTCTTTCTGAAAATGAGGATACTTTTTTCGCTGTTAGAACAAAATGAGCTCTTCCAACCGCAATTTTGGCTTCAGTTAAATAAAAATCCTTCGGCGCTTCAAAACTGAAGTTTAGAAGAGACCAAACATTTGGGTCTTCTTTGTGACAAATGAAACTTTCAATAACTTTTCTAATTATTTTCCTTGAATTTTCATCAAATGTTTTGAAAATGAACCGCATAATCACAATTCGGTTGCTTTCATCGCAATACCAAAGATAGAAACGTTCATCAACCTGCTCTTTAACCACCATAAAAAGGGCATCATGCGTATAAACTCGGGCGTCTCTTTTTTCCAGCACTTTTATAGCTCGGCTGCTAAGCCGCCCTCTTTTTTTGTATTGTTCTCCCATTTTCTCGATTAGAGTTGTCGCAATAACTGAGATTGATTGACGCCTTTTAGGTATAGGTTCCCATTTTCCTTCAATAAGATACTCGTCAGATTCAAACATGAAGGAACCTCTTTTGGCGTCGCCGGCGAAACGTGTAAAACGGGCGTCTTCGGGCACCTCAAAGTTTATCCCGTTCCATCCAAACTCTGTGAAATTCAATTGTGACTTCTCCTAGACATTAATTGATGCAAATAAAAAATGCGAAAGGAATAATAAAACGATTGCCGTAGAAAAACATAGAACACCATATTGACATCGTCGAAAAAACTTTTTAACATAATAAAACCAATACCACTCGATTGAAATGTCAGAAAATTTTGGCCAATGCCTTTTTCCTTTTAAAAAATCTGTCGAAGGCGCAGCTGAATTTTTTGTTCCTGATTTTAGTCGAATGAAGACTTTAAAGAATTATGCGCCTTCAAAGATTCCAGTTTTTTATAATCCATTCATGAAGTTGAACCGAGACATAGCTGTGCTAGTTTTGCAGGCTTATCAAAGAATTATGAAAAGGAATCTTGTTGTGTCTGAGCCTTTAGCTGGCTGTGGAGTGAGAGGTATAAGGTTTGCTAAAGAAGTCAGTGGAATCAGTGAAGTCAACCTCAACGACATTAATCCAGAAGCATTCAAATTAATCAAACGCAACATCGAGATAAATGGCGTTGAAGACACGGTGTTTTTGACCAACAAGGATGCAAACTTGTTTCTAAGCCAACACGACGCTCCGCACAAAAGGTTTGATTACATCGATATCGACCCATTTGGAACACCAGTTCATTTTCTAGATTCAGCCATAAGAGCCTTAAAAAATAAAGGCGTTTTAGCTTTAACCGCAACTGACCTTGCGCCGTTGTGCGGAGTGTATCCCACTGCAGCTCTTAGAAAGTATGGAGGTTTTTCGTTAAGAACTGAATATTCCCAAGAGATTGCTTTAAGGCTACTTGCAGGTTGTATTGCGTTCGCTGCAGCAAAACATGATATTGGAGTCAACATCATTTTTAGCCATAAAAACAACCACTACGTCAGAGTCTATGTTCAAATCAACCAAGGCGCAAAAAAAGCTAATCAAAGCCTAAAAAATATTGGGTTCATTTACCACTGTTTCAAGTGCCTCAACAGAAAAGCAGTGTTTTTGACGCAATCCCCTGATGTTGCAGAGTGCGATGTGTGCGGCTCAACTTTGAGGTTTGCCGGTCCATTGTGGCTTGGCAAAATTGCTGATAAAGATTTTTGTGAACTTATCGAAATTGAGGCGTGCCAAAAAAGAACAGGAGATGAGAACAGAATTAGAAAAATTGTTAGGCTCATTAGGGATGAATCGGATGCTCCTCCGACGTATTTTGTTGTTGACTACATCTGCGATAAACTAGGTATCCCAATTCCTCCTCTTACCAAAGTCATTTCTCAATTGCGCCAGAATAATTATAAAATATGGTTTACACATTTTCATAATCGCGGTTTCAGGACTGATGCAACAGCAAGAACTGTCATGGAAATGGTTAGAAAGGCATTGCACTAGATAGCATTATGATGGCGCGTTAACTTTTATTACCTCAAGACTCATGTCAACTGCCTTAACGGAGTGAGTTAATGAGCCTAAAGATATTATGTCTGGCCTAAGCATCGCGTAAGAAACAAGATTTTCCGACGTTACGCCGCCTGATATTTCGATTTGAACCCTATGCCTAAGGTTTCTTGCACTTAATTCTTTCATAGTTTCAGCAGCTTCTTTTAGGGACATGTTATCAAGCATAACGATGTCAACTCCGAGTTCTGCTGCTTGAACTGCTTGTTCCCTTGTTTTGACTTCGACCTCTACTTTTTTAGACGAATATGGAGACAGCTGAATTTTTTTCAGCGCTTCTCTTATTTCTCCTGCAATCGTAATATGATTATCTTTGACTAGAAAAGCATCGTCAAGTTTCATTCTATGTGGGTATCCTCCGCCAGTAATTACGGCTTTTTTATCAAAATAGCGGAGTCCAGGAGCTGTCTTTCTGGTAGCGGCGATCCGAATCTTTGGGTCAATTTTCTGAATTTCTTTTACCAGTTTTCTAGTCTCTGTTGCAATCCCGCTCATTCGCATGAGAAGATTCAGTGCCGTTCTTTCCGCAGTGAGAATTTTTTGTCCGTCACCTTCTATTTCTGCGATAACGGTGTCGGCAGATGTTTCGTCGCCATCTTTTACTTTTTCAAAGAACTTTACTCCCAGCATTTCAAACAAAACTTTGACTTCATTAAGGCCACAAACTACTGCTGGTTGTTTTAGGACAATTTGGGCTAGTACATTTGTTCCTCTTGGGACAATAGCCTCTGTGGTTATGTCACCTTGCCCTATATCCTCTTCC
>JAGTQS010000037.1:12222-12487 GCA_018397055.1 Candidatus Bathyarchaeota archaeon
TAAGTTCGTTCTTAAGCATCATTTTTGGCATCGTCATAAAATCGACCTTACCATTTCATTTTATACTTGGCGAAGAGTCGATATAAATCCTTAAAAGTGAAGACTGCTCTCCAATTCAGTTTCATGTTCCAATGATAATGTTTTCACTTAACTTTCTCAAGGTTGCAATGGCAGACAAAGCCGCGATGAAGCTTGTCTTGGGATTTGTTGGAAAAGGCCTGTTAACAGTCTTGGTTTGAAGTTCTCCGAAATCGCTAAGAAAAAC
>JAGTQS010000037.1:12507-16165 GCA_018397055.1 Candidatus Bathyarchaeota archaeon
TTGTTTCTGGATCAGTTATAATTCTTACTTTAGTTTTGTCAGGTCCTATGCTGGCGAGGCTTAATGTTGCTGAGACATTAACATTCTGTGGAAAGAGCTTAACAGCTTCTCTCGCAGGTCCCTCGTACAGCACAAAGGGCTTCTTTAACGAAGAGAGGTCGATTTTTTTCTTTTTGACAAGCGGTGCGCCTTCGAAGCTTTGAGGAGGCTTTCTTGTTGTAAGTGTTACTTGGTCAATGTTACCTATAGCTGCAGACTTTATGTTATCCAGCCCCACGATTGCGCCAGAGGGTACGTAAACCTTTCTTCCGTTTTTCTTAGCGATTTCGGATATTTCTGTAAAAAGATTTTCCTCTATAAGAGCAGCTGCGCTCATAACCATTAGATCCTTGTTTCGAGCAAGTATTTTTGGGGAATATTGTTTAACCGCTTCGGGTGAAGCTGCTTCTATAATAATTTGTATTTTGTAGTTCTCGATGAGTTCATCTGCGTGACTGGCTATTTCTGGTTTTTTCCTTAATCCCTCAACAAGTTTTTCTGCATGTTCTCTAATTAGGTCGTAAACAGCTATTAATTCAATTTCTCCAGCTTTTCCGTTGTCGATTGCTTCAGCTATAACGGTGCCAATAGAGCCGCAACCTATTAGACCAGCAGCAATTTTCGTCTCTCTATCCCAGCTTACTTTTCTGGATTTAAGGCATCTTTCAAATGTTCTTCAAAAATAAGGGAATGTGGCGTAATTAAGGTTTTCTAAAATGAAGAGATAATCATTAGCTAAAGAATGTTTATGACATAAGCAATGTTACGGTAATCAACGTATTAAGCGAAGGATCTAAGGCGTCACTAAATGGGTCGCCTATGGTATCACCTTTTATTGCGGCTTTGTGAGCTTTGAGGAATATTTTTGAAGTTGTCGCAATGTTGACTTGCGAAGAGAATAAATATTTTAATGTTTTATTGAATATGAAAAGTTGAGGTGTCATGATTTGAATAAGCTTGATGAACAGATTCTTTGTATGTTAAAGGAGACAGGTCCTCTTACTCTTGTTGAGATCGCTGAAAAACTGGATAAAAGACCTAAAGCCGTCTTTAGTTCTTTAAGAAGGCTTTTTGAGAACGGCGACGTCGACTGTGACCCTAAAACACGTAAATACTCTGTCGCCGTGAAAGAATAGTTTTACGTAACATTTTTTTTACTGTGAACCGTCATTAATCGTTTTGTTTTCTTTTTTTAGATTATGGTTAAATTATTTAAGTTAATTCAATCTATTATTTTTGTGTTAAAAATGGTAAAGGAGTGAAATTTGTTTGAAGATAGGAATCTTCACTGTTCTGTTTAATGAGCTAAAACTGGAAAAGGTCTTGGAATACGTTTCGAAGCTTGGCTATGAATGCGTTGAGCTTGCAGCGTGGAAAGGAAGCAACCATTTAAACATCGACGATGTGCTGAGCGGAGGAGCAACCAAACTTAAGAGAACAGTGGAAAAGTATGGACTTACAATTTCGGGACTCAGCAACCACCTTGAGGGACAAATTGTTTTAGGCCCACATGACTTCTCGACTGATGACTTCTTCAAGGGCACACCTGAAGAAAAAGCAAAATACGGTGCTGAACGAATGAAGAAGACAGCTGAAGCTGCAGCGGCGCTTGACGTCCCGGTGGTGAATGGCTTTATTGGAGCTCCATGTTGGGGTGCATGGTACATTTTCCCGCCTGCTTACGAAAAAATTTACGAAAAAGGCTTCGAGACATTTGCCGAACGTTGGAATCCAATATTCGATGTGTTCGCTGCGCACGGAATAAAGTTTGCGCACGAGGTTCACCCGCAGGAACAGGCTTACAACATTGAAACTGCAGAGCAAGCGGTTAAGGCGGTTAATGGCAGAAAGGAGTTTGGCTTTAACTTTGATCCCAGCCATTTTGTTTGGCAGGGAATTGACCCGGTGATCTTCATTAAGAAATTTGGTGAAAGAATCTATCATGCGCACGCTAAGGACGCTGAGCTCGTGAAGGAACATGTTGCCACGTCTGGCGTAATTCCGACTGGCGGTTGGATGAGGCAGGGCAGAGGGTTTAGGTTCCGCGTTGTTGGCTGGGGCGACGTTGACTGGAAAAGAATCATGACCGCGTTGCTTGAGGTTCGCTATGACTATGTCTTAAGTTATGAGCATGAGGATCCGGTGATGAGCCGAGAAGATGGATGTGAGAAATGCATCGCTCACTTGAAGCCTTTAATTATTAAGGCTCCTTTGAAGCAGGTTTGGTGGTAAAAATGGCGAAGAAAGAAGTTGGATTCGTAACTATGGGAAAAGTTGCAAAAGAGTCTAAGGTAGTTAAAGACATCGGTGTTGGCGTCCTCGGTTATGCTTTCATGGGAAAGGCTCACACTAACGGCTACAAGAAGATGCCTGTGTTCTTTTATCCTCCTCCTGCTAGACCGCGGCTGGTGGCTTTGTGCGGAAGAACGGAGGAAGCTTTAGCTGAAGCTGCGAAAAGGTTTGGGTTTGAAACCTATTACACGGATTGGAAAGCCCTTGTTAAGGACAAGAGAATCCAGTTGGTTGACAACTGTCTTCCGAACAACTTGCACGCTGAGCCTTGCATTGACGCGGTTGAAGCTGGGAAGCACGTGATTTGTGAGAAGCCTCTTGCTGGAACCCTTAAAGAGGCAAGGGCGATGTATGAGGCTGCTGAGAAGGCTGGTGTCAAGCACATGACGGCTTTTAATTATCGGTTTGTTCCTGCTTTGAGGCTTGCGAAAAACCTTATCGACGAAGGGTACATCGGCAAAATTTTGCAGTTCAGAGCTGTGTATCTTCAGGAATGGATTATGGATCCAAGTTTTCCTCTGGTTTGGAGGTTGAGGAAGAGCGTTGCAGGTTCAGGGGCCCTTGGTGACTTAGGAGCGCACATCGTTGACTTAGCAAGGTTTCTTGTTGGAGACTTCGCCTCCATTTGCGGGATGACTGAGACTTTCATTAAAGAACGTCCGTTGCCTGATGACCCTAAAAAGAAAGGCAAGGTTGACGTTGACGACGTGTTCATCGCAATGGTGAAATTCAAGAACAATGCTATTGGCAGCCTTGAAAGTTCACGTTTCTGCGCGGGACGGAAGAACTACCAGAGAATCGAAGTTCACGGCACAGAAGGTTCAATAAGCTTCAATCTTGAACGGCTGAACGAGTTAGAAGTTTACTCAAAGAAAGACAAGGATGACAGAATGGGGTTCCGCAACATCTTGGTGACGGAAAGCGTTCATCCATTCATCGAACATTGGTGGCCTCACGGGCACATAATCGGGTGGGAACACACTTTTGTGCATGAAATTCACCATTTGGTCGACTGCATCGTAAACGACAAGCCTGTGGCGCCTTACGGGGCAACCTTCTATGACGGGTTAAAATGCCAAGAAATACTTTCAGCAATCGAGGAATCGTCAGAAAAAGGTAAGTGGGTAACGCTAACATCCTAAGATTTCCTCATTTTTTGTTTTGTCGTAGTTAACGCTTTCGAGTTTCATAGAGAAATATCTGCAGGTGCCTAGAGGGGGAGGGTATATATAGTCGGGTCAGCTTTTTGACCATTTTTTCCATGATTTGAGATGTGGTTAACTGTTCAGCTCTTTTCCGTGGTTGCGTAGAATTTATTTCTTTATAT
>JAGTQS010000038.1 GCA_018397055.1 Candidatus Bathyarchaeota archaeon
TTGGAATAATCGTTGTGTGGAAGCTGAAAGGATACAGCCGAATGCCGCCCTTTGAACCTAATATGTAGCTGCCCTCAAACGGGTTTAGATGAACGGCCCAAGACTCAATAATATCAAGCGTTAATCCTCCTTCGAATCGAACCAGTCCTAGGCCCAGCTCCTCAACGTTGTAGCCACTTGCTTTCCTTCTACCTTCGTCCATGTCGGTTTCTTGATAAATCTTTCCGCTTATACGTTCAACCTTCGGCAAATTCAACAAATAGTTCATTTGAGCGATGTGGTAGACGCCTACGTCGTATAGTGCTCCGCCAGCTGAAATGTGTTTCTGGACAAAGTTCATCGACCCGTAACCATCAACGTAGGGACGGCCCCTTCGACGGAAGCCTGTTGACCTAGCGTGGTAGATGTGCCCAAGCTTTCCTTCGTCAATCAAACGTTTAGCTGCCTTCGTCTCCTTTGCGAACAGCGTTGAAAGCTGAATGCTGAGCTTTCTGCCATACTTCTGGGACGCGTCAAACATCGTCTTAGCATCAATGTACGTCCCTGCCATGGGTTTCTCGCAGTACACGTTTTTTCCTTTTCGCAACGCTTCAATCGTCACAGGAGCGTGAAGATTGTTGTGGAGGCAAACATCAACCGCCTCAATGTCGTCGCGGTCTAACAGCTCACGGAAATTCGTGTATGTTGAGGGAATCTTGAACACTTCAGCTACTCTTTTCAGCTCAGCTTCGTTGATGTCTGCTGCAGCAACGACTTCAGCTTCAGGTATCTTCGCGTAATTGCCTAAATGGGCTTTTCCTATCTGTCCCACACCGATTATTCCAATTCGAGTCTTAGATTCCATTTTTCTCTTTTCCCCTGAACCATCGTAAATTAGATTTGTGTGTTTATTCCTACTAAGAGCTATTTCTGTGTTTCCCAAAAAATGAACAATCGTGTTTGGAAAGTAATTATGCCAATTAATTCACTCGTTGATTGACCGTTTCGATTTTTATTTCTGTCTTTTTAGTTTTCTGTAATGTTCCTTCATGTAATAAAATGGGTCATAAGTTCGTTCAATATCAATTTCTCCAGCCTTTACTATGCCAGTTTCGCTTGAACACTCGAAAAGAAAGGTTGGTTTTCTCAGCCTTTTAAGTAATTCAAGGTTTTCAGCAATTACGCCACTATTGTTCATCCAGATTACAATTGCGAAGTCACAGTCCTCAATCATTCGTCGCTCTCTTTCCCTCAGGTTTCGGCCATACTGAAAATCTTTCCAGTTACCTACGTTGTACCTTATTTTAACTGCATGCCCAACGACCACGTTTCTATATCCCTTTAAGGCAAGGTAATCTTGGAACAATCTGCATGCTCCATAAGCCTCGCCTACAATAACTGTCACCCCGTTGTCTATGGCTTCGTCAACTCTTTCTTTTATCTCAGCAGGTAATTCCTTTGCACTAAAGGCGCTACTTCCCATTAATAGCAATTTTTCAGGTTTAGACTTGATTTTCTCGTCCACTTGATTTAGCCTCTTGAATCGAACCAAAAGTTACTTGCCATTGACAAATAACCATATTATTAGTATAACCGGCTTTAATGAAGCTTATATAACCCTATAACTTGTTGTTAAACATATCACTTTTCTGAGGGCTGTATTCCTCTCAAAATCAAGGCATTCATTAACACAACACCTATCGTTCCGCCTATAACGCCGCCTACGGCGTGTAAGCCAGCCCAGCCAACAGTGCCTCCCCAATTTTTTAATGCAGCAGACGTCATAAAGAATGATGCTATTATGATTCCAGCTGTCGCTGCAGACAATACTGAAATTGTGAACAGGCTGATTGATCCGACGAGTTTTTTGTTGAACATTCGTTTGTGACCTATTGTGAAAGCTAGTACGTCAAACACTGCAGAGGCAGCTGTAAAACCGAGGAAGTGCATGGCTGTAGGCATGAGAACGAAGTTTATTATTGTAGCGATAACGCCGACCATTGTTGCTGTTCCAAGTTTTCTGACGTACCACGTTGCAAGGATTATTGATGAAAACCCGATTAAGTCGCACATGAATGGAAGATGAAATATTTGGAAGAAGATGGGTGAAATCAGAGAGTTTAGGACTCCCCACAGTGCTGCGAACACTGTTATTGCTGCGATGTCCTTTGTTTTTAAGTAAGCCATATTCATCACCATTATGGTAACACGATTTTTAAAAAACGTAACACCTTACTTATAAGCCTTTTCTGAATTTATAATAAATCATGAACGAAGAACAATCAACAACAGGCGTAATTCGATTCAGTGTGTCGCTTCCGCCAAAATTGGTGAAAGAATTCGACGAAGTCTGGAAGGAAAAAGGCTACGACAACAGGTCAAGAGCCGCGCATGATGCCTTCCGCAACTTTATAAGCGAACATAAATGGGCCTTCAGCCTAACAGAAGAGGTTGTAGGTATAATTGTAGTAGTCTACTATTTGGACAAGCCAAGTTTACTAAACCGTATTGTCGAGGTTCAGCACAGCTTCGAAGGCATAATCTCTTCTACAATGCACATTCACCTTACAAGAAACAAATGCTTGGAAATAGTAGCGGTTAAGGGAAAAGCCAAAGACGTTAGAGAACTTGGCGAAAAACTTAGCACATTGAAAGGCGTAAAAGAAACAAAATTTGCAGTTACAACGCCCTAAGTTCAATTCAAAGACGGCATTAAAGTCGCTTGTTAAAAACTGATTCCATTATAAGAACGGTTAAGGTAGT
Source organism: Candidatus Bathyarchaeota archaeon (assembly GCA_018397055.1). Lineage (GTDB taxonomy): Archaea > Thermoproteota > Bathyarchaeia > Bathyarchaeales > DTEX01 > JAGTRI01. The sequence goes on from JAGTQS010000038.1 coordinate 2,743, forward strand.
GGTGCTGCATCAAATTTCGGTTTGATGCCTTGGCATTAACTAACTCTCAAGGACAATTATTGTGTCAAAGTTGTTTTGCTTATCTTTCGGAATGGTAACCGTGAACCCTTGCTTGCGCTTACTAATTTGAACACTTAAGTCATTATCCATCATCCAAGCATTTGACACCCTCTTTGCGTCAATAGGAACAAGTATACTGTCATTGCCTTTCCAGTCGAGAACGTGTAAGAAGATTCTGTTCTTTTTACAGGTTGTTACATAGCTCTCAGAAGGCTTAACAGGGCCTCCTCTTGTTTCATAAATCGAGTCGCCGTACTTGGCCATCCATTTCCCAATTTCGCTGAGACGCTCAACGAACTCAGTTTGAATCTTGCCGTTTGGCATTGGTCCAACGTTAAGAAGAAAGTTCGCATTCAAGCCAGCTGCTCGAACTAGGTACTGTATCAAGGTTTTTACGCTCTTAAAATTCACGTCGTTTTTGTTGTATCCCCAAGAGTCATTAATGGTTTCGCACGTTTCTAAGGGAAGGCTTCCAATTTCCGCGTCGCCGCTGAATCCAGTTGTATTTTGACCGGGGAGATCCTTCTCGTACATTTGGAAATCTTCTCCTGGAAAAGGCGCTACGTGATGGTTGTTTCCAATCAGCGCTTGAGGCTGCAAATCATGAATTAGGTTGTAGGTTTCTTCTAGCTTCCAATCTACTTGAGTTTTCTTCACTGGTTCACCTGGTCTCTTTAACTGTTGATCCCACCAACCGTCGAACCATATTCCTCCAATCTTGCCGTAGTGACCACTACAAAGTTCCGCAATCTGTGCATTCATGTATTCAAGGTATTTGTTGAATTCTCCTTTGTTCGGACGGCCACTGAATTGCCCTGTTCTTCCACGAGGATAATAATGCGGATGGTGCCAGTCAAGGTGAGAGTAATAAAAGAAGAGCTTTATGTTCTGTTTCTTACACTCATCAGCCAACATTTTCAGTACGTCTTTTTTGTACGGCGTGCGGTCTACAATGTCCCAGTCGCTGACCTTAGAATCATACATGGCGAAACCATCATGGTGTTTACTTGTGATTGTTATGTACTTCATTCCCGCATTTTTCGCGATGTTCACCCACTCAGAAGGGTCATACTCTGTTGGATTAAATAATGGAGGAAGCTTCTCGTATTCGTCTACCGTCATTTTGTTATTATGCATTACCCATTCTCCTTCGCCTAGAACACTGTAAACACCCCAGTGAACGAACATTCCGAATCTTGAATCTTGAAACCATTCTCGCATTCTAAGGTTCTCAGCTGAAGAAGTATAATCAGCTTTTTCCATTGCGTTAACCTCGTTTTAGCTTCAATTAAATTCTGTCAATGTTAGATAAAAAATAATGCATTTGGTCTTAAAAATAACGTTGTGTTTCTTTAGAAATAACGGCTTGTATAAAAATTTGAAGCCGCGGAAATATTATTACGTCTTTGTTTTTTCCTTGATAATGGCGTAATCTAGACAAACCAATTCAACATAGTTTTTTGGTGCATAAATTTTTTAAGGCGTTTTCAACTGTATAGATTCGGGTTGACCTATAATGAGGAAGCCTATTCTTTTTCTTGTCGTTGCTGTGATTTGTGTATTATCAGGAATTTTGGTATATTTCTTAACACAAATTAACAATCAACCAGTGCATGATGATTCAACTTCTCTTGTAAGCGACATTCAACCTGGAGTTGGACGGGGTTCGCCTCCTTCAGGCACTGATCCTAATGCAGATGGCCCATGGAACCACAGGATAATGGAGGCAACTTCCGCAGATGGTTTGACGTGGATAAAAAGCAACTTCATAGTTTCAGAGCAGGCGTCTGTTCCTGACGTAATTGTGGATGAGAATGGAAGGGTCAGAGTATATTATGTTGACTATAAAAATGGCGGCATCTCCGTGGCTATTTTCGACGATTCTAGCTGGATTTACAAGAAGGTTGTTGGAGTTACGCCGGAGTGGGTTGACCCTGATGTTGTCTTGTTGCCTACAGGAGAATACCGTCTTTACGCGTTCTATATGGCTCCATCTGTGGAGCAACATGAAATTTATTCAGCAATATCAACTGACGGCGTCTCTTTCCAACAGGAAAACGAGGTTAGATACCGAGAAGAGTCAATTACAGACCCAGATGTCATAAGGATGGGTGATGTCTGGAGGATGTTTGTTTCTAAAGGATCAACCACAGTTTCATTGACTTCCACAGACGGGTTAACGTTCACACGAGAAGCCGAGCTGCCTATAAATGGCTCAGTAACATGTACGATTCAAGTAGAAGGCGGATACAGAATTTATTACCACTCCCATGTTCCAGGCAAGGGACTGTGTATTTTTTCAGCTTTCTCACAGGACGGCGAAAACTGGCAGATTGAGGGAATAAGACTTGAGCCTGGAGGCGAAGGAACATTAGACCATTGGGGTGTTGGTGATCCTGCTGTAGTGAGGATGCCTGATGGAACATATAGAATGTATTACAAGACTTACATCGAACCAAACATACCTAACGGTGGTGTGCCACCGCCTCCAATTTCGGGAAGCTTCTCAGTCTATTTCACGAACTCAACCTACAGAGTTGCGCCTAAAAATACCTCAGGCTGGTTTATAACTGGACAAGACGCAGACATTATGTTGTCAGGCATAAATTTTAACAATTCAGGGGGACCTTTACTTTTTAATCATCCGGGAGGTATATGTTCGGACGGCACACACGTCTTACTTGCTGACACCTGGAACAACAGAATATTAATATGGAATTCTCCTCCTGAAGACAATACGCCTCCTGATGTTGTTCTTGGACAAAAAGACTTTTACTCTAATAATCCTGGAATAGGAATGGATGAACTTAACTGGCCTATCTCTGTTACAACTGACGGAACCCACGTGGTTGTGGCAGACACATATAACGAAAGAATACTGGTGTGGAATACTTTTCCAACAGCGAATGGACAGCCAGCAGACTTGGTTTTATCTGTTATGTGGCCCTGGGGAGTGTGGACTAACGGAACGAAGCTGGCAGCATCAAGCACTAGGAATGGCACGGTTCTTATTTGGAATTCTTTTCCAGTCGCAAATTACCAGAAGGCTGACGTTTTTCTCAGAGGAGACCTTGGAACTCCAAGGCACATTACGAGTGATGGCGACTGTTTGATTGTGGCTGACCATAACCCTCGTGTACAAGTAAGTGGTGTAAGCCGGAGTGTAACATTTTTCTGGAAAACTTTCCCAACGACTAACGACCAGCCCTATGATTTTTACATGGAAGACTGGATGATGGGAGCATTTGTTGGTCAGGGAAAGCTGGTGCTGCTTGGAAGCAGCCTCAAAATTTGGAATTCCTTTCCAACTTCTGCTTCTGACGAACCGGATTTGGAAATTAGGCAGGATGGGCAAACTGGTTCAGCTAGGTGGATCTTTGGTGGAGATTACGGCGGCGTTGCTTACGCTGGTGGTAAGATGTATATTTGCTCTGGGAACGGAAATAAGATTGTTGCATTTGAGGGCGTGCCTGAAAGTGTGAGAGATCCTGATTTCGTCATTGGTGCCCCTGACTTGTCTACTAATACTCTTGAAACTAACTTTTTCATAACGAACCCAGTTCCTGCATCTGACGGAAATAGTCTTTTTGTTTCATCTGATTTTGACAGAAAGCTTTATGTCTGGAGGTCCTTACCTGACGAGAGCGGAGCTTATCCTGATGTTGTGTATAAGCTGCCTGAAGCTCCTTGGGATAATTGCCTCTTTAATGGGACGTTGATTTTAGCTGGCCGTAATTCCGTCTACATCTGGCTTAGATTGCCACTAAATGGTGAGCTGCCTGACCAAGTTTTTACTGGACATATCGGAAGCGTGGAACTTAAGGATTTAAGAGGCGTGGCTTACGATGGTAAATACTTCTATTTGTCGGATAAGGAATCTGGCAAGGTTTATGTTTGGAGCGGAATCCCCACGAATGAAACCGAACCGAAGTATATTTTAAATGTGGAACAAGCAACGAGACTTTCAAGTGACGGAAAATATTTGGCAGTTGCAGCAACAGAGGCGCCGTCTTTTGAAAAGGTAAGAATCTTTAAGATCAGCGACTTTGCATCTAACTCGTCTGGAAATGGACTTTCCTGTGTGCACATAAATCTTCCTCAAGACGTTCTTCTTAAAGATGGGAAGCTCTTTGTGGCTGACACGTGTAACAATCGGGTTCTAATCTGGAATAGGACGGAGAACGCTCTTGAAGGTCGATTGCCAGACGTAATTTTGGGAGAAGAAAACCTTGCGGAACTTACGCCGGAGATTGGAAGAGACAAGCTGTTTTGGCCTGCAGGCATATGCTTTGACGGAAACTATCTTTGGATCGGAGAATTCAAGTTTTCTGGAAGGATACTTAGATTCAGCCCGCAATGAAAAATCCTTGCTGGATCCCTGAATATGGGTGTTGGTGTTAATTAGAGAACTTCAAATTCGTTTTTCAGATAAAATTTATAGATTAACCATAAATATTAAATCATATTCTAAAAAATATATTTTAGGTAATGTATTTGAGTGAAAAAGTTGTTTCTTCTGGAATAAACGGATTAGATTCTGTTCTAGGCGGGGGATTTCCAAGAGGTAGCCTCATTCTTTTAGCCGGGAACCCTGGAACTGGAAAAACAGTTTTTTCAGCCCAATTTCTCTATCGTGGCGCAGTAAACCACGATGAAAGTGGAGTTTACGTCAACTTTTGTGAGAGTCGACAAACCTTTTATGACAATATGAAAGCGTTTGGCTTTGACTTTGAAAAATTGGAAAAAGAGGGAAAATTCCGTTATCTCGATTTGTTAGCTGTTAGGGAAAAAGCTGTTTCGTCAATTTTAGACTTGATTATTGAGGAAATAGGCAAGATTAAGGCGAAACGGCTCGTCTTAGATTCTTACTCAGCTTTAGCTCAAGCTTTCGAGAAGCCATTTGAAACGAGAATAATTGTGCAAACCATTTTTAGCAGAATCACTCGTCAATTTGAATGCACGACTCTAATTCTAGCTGAGGTTCCAGTAGGAAAAGAAAACATAGGGTTAGGCATGGAAGAATTTGTGGCTGACGGAATTCTCATGCTGAAAAAAGATATAGAGCTGCTTTTAAGAGAACTAGTGATTTTAAAAATGCGCGGGGTAAAAGTTGAAACCATTAAATTACTATTTACTCTTGATGGCGGCTTTCATGTTTTTCCACCATTAACAATTTCGATGATTAAAGAGCCTGAAAAGAAATTTGAGATAATACCTCATGGAAAAGAGCATTTCTCAACTGGTATACAAGACCTTGACAACATTTTGGGAGAGAGGCTTAAAGCTGGCAACTTTAACCTTTTGGAAATTGAGCCTAATGTAGATTTTCCGACTGAACGCTTGCTTCGTCCGACACTGTGTAACTTTCTGAATCAAGGGCAAGGCGTTATCATTCTTCTTCCTCAAGGATTAAGTGGCTATGTGATGAAGGAGTCTCTAGTCCCGTTTGTAAAACAAGAATTTTTACAGAAAAACTTGAAAATAATAGATTATAGATACGCTGGTGAAGAAGAAATTAAAGATCCTTGTATCGTAAAATTGAATGGCGTTTCAATACGTAGTGAAATGAGGACGTTATGGAGACTCAATTCGGATCTGAGAAACAAGACGAATAAGCCTGTTTTTTCAATTGTTGGCTACGACACTATTGAATATGCGTATGGCGAAAAAGAGGCGCTTAAAACTTTAGGTGAAGATGTGGCTAGAATCAGAAACATGGGAGACATCAGGTTTAATGTAATTAGGCCAACTATTTATATTGCCAATCAGCTTAGGGCACTTTCCCACATTCACTTATTAGTGAAACAAATAGACGGGGCCTTATTTTTACGGGGAATTAAGCCAGAAACACCACTCCTCAATATTAGCTTGGAAACAAAAGATCAATATACCAGAATAAAACTGACACCTTTAGTCTAGACTATTATGTGAGATCTGAAATAGTAGAAAGAAAAAATCTCAAAACTTCAGATAAATCTATCCCAAAAGGTTAATAAATAAAAGCAAGGATTGCGTAGGCTTCTTAAAGGAATGCTTACAGGTATAGGATGTGGACTCATTAAAGAAACTGAAAAGCATGAATAAATATGATGATTGTTCAAAGATTTTTCTTGATTCCAGAGATGAAGCCTTGGGTATTTTTGGAGAAAGCGTTAAACAAGTGCTATTGTATTATTTTCAGGCAAAGTATGGGACAAAAAAGAGTGACATCCTAATGGATCTTGGGAATTTTTCTGTTTTTCTTTCAGAAATAGTTGGTGCAACCTCTGCAAAACTTATTAAGGAAGAGATTCTGCATGTTCTGTTTCGAAACCTTGGCGTCCCTTTATCTAAAAATGAAAATCTTTCTTTCGAAGAACAAGTGGCTAAGGCTTTTAATATTTTTTCCACAAGTACTTAGATACATCAACTGCGTGTAAGAGAGGCATCTTTTTTACAATTTTTGAGATAATTTCTTCAGCTGTTGCCCCGCTTACCACGGTTATGTCGTAATTTTTTGCCAATTCAGAGTCACTTTTGCCAAGCCAATTTGAACTCGGCACAACTAAAAATTTCCTGCATGACTCTAAATCTATTGATTTTAGAAAAAGACTTACCAGTTTGTTCTTTGCATCCGTTTCTTTTGCAAGGTAATCCCCAACGATAGTCCAATTTGGCTCATTGGATTTTTTTAATACAAAATCGAAATCGTGCAGTATGCCTGATTTCCCAACAAGCTTTGATGGCACTTTCATTTCAAGACCGTGCTCTTTTACGCTTAATTCCATTGTTTGTTGAAGTTTTTCTAATATTTGTTTTACTCTAAGCTCATTCAACCTTAACGAGTGATGAATTGCTTTATACCATAGGTCCATGAACATTTCGTAAAGAAGTTCTGAATGAGCTACGAAGTTTGAGAACACTGCTTTCAAGAAAACTGGTGAACCATCGGCTGAAGACGAGAAAAAGGTCATTAAACTTTCCCTATGGTCTACGACAATAAAATTAACTTTAGGAAAAGTATCTGCATGTCTAATTTCCGCTATACCAGCAATTTTGTTAAAACTCTCTATATCGCTTTCTTTTATGTGCGATAGAATGGAGATTCTAACGTTGCTTTTTCTAACTTTTTTATGATTGAAAAGATGTTTTTTGGAAAAAAAAATTGTTTTCTAATGATTCGGTGTGAATTATGATCTCGGATTTTGCAGACGTTATCATTCTTGCAATTCTTTCATGTAGCTCCTTTATGTCTGAGATTGTCTGAAATGTTTCGATTGGTCTACCGCTTTTTATAGATTGGGCTAATGCATCCATATCATATGAATTAAGCCATAATTCATTAAAGAACACCCTCATTACTTGGGAGTATTAAGGGGAATCAGTCCAAAAGCCATTGTCCTTCTCTGAGTCCATATCCATTGAATCGTCAAGTGATGTGGACGTAAGTGCTTCTTGCCCATCAACTATTACAATTCGTGTTTTTTCGGAAAACTCTGTACATCGCAATGAAGCGAGATTAGATAAATCTTTAAAGGAATTAGGAAATTCCTGGCTAATGCTTGTTAGTATTCTAACGTTTGTGCTAGGACTAAAATTTTTAAGAGTCTCTTCAAGCCCAAAATACATTAGCCTCAAAATATCGCTGGGCGTGGTCAAAATCAATATTTCATGTCTTGCGGAGGTTAACATCCTTATTAAAAGGTTGTATACGTTTTTTCTACCGTAAATAAACCGAAATTTTGATTCTACGATACCTTGTTGGGACGTGCTAATTTGGGAGAATATTTGCAGAACCTTTTTTTGGTTTGCTTCCATTTCTGATATTTTTTTCCGTGTCAAATCCATTAACGTCTTTAGTGCCTCGTTTAAGGGTAATGGCGAATATTTCATTGGTCTACCTAGAATAACTGCAACTAAGCCTTTATTCTGTAGACTTACTAGGTTTCTATATACTTTCATTCTATTTGTTCTAAGACCTTTGGCAAGCGTACTCACAGTGCTTGAACCGTGGATAGTCATATAGGTGAACAGGTTCGCTTGAAAAAAAGGTAATCCATAGGATTCCAGTAATTCAATTGCCTCTTCGTTGGACATTGTTTTTCACTATTGTAATAATATTCCTTCGAATTTTTAAGTTTACTTGTAACGAACAAATGTTGCAAACAAATTTTTATGAAATACAACATAAAAAAAATAACAACGCTGATTGGGGGAAGAATATGCGCAGAAGCAGATTAGAAATATACATAGACACATTAAAAGTAATCAACCGTGGAATAAATAGGCCTACAAAAATTATGTATGCAACAAACACGTCATGGGCGCCAATACAGGAAGTATTGAATAAACTTCAGCAGCAGGAATTGATACGAGAAAAAAGAGAATCAGGCCATACGGTATACTTAATAACTGAAAAAGGAAAAAACTGCTTAAAGGTTTTTAACGAATTACCGTTTGCAATGTCAAGCAACCACTTTAACGTTATAGAGAGCCTTAGAGAAAAAACACTTGTTGTTCAGAAAATCGAGTAATCGCCTCGCAATATCGATGTGATCACAAAAAATTCCCCTAATTAACAAGAGGGAATAAAATGTCTCTGGCAATTGTTCCTACAGGAGTAAGTGGACTGGACACCATAATCCACGGCGGGTTTCCGAGAAACAGCCTAATTCTTGTTGCTGGAAATCCTGGCACTGGAAAAACTAATCTCTCAGCCCAATTCATTTACAGAGGCATAGTTGACTACAACGAAAATGGCGTTTATGTGAGCTTTTCAGAGGACAGAACAACGTTTTACGAAAACATGAAGATGCTTGGATTTGATTTTGAAAAGCTGGAAAACGACGGAAGATTTCGTTATCTTGATTTTCTCGCAGTAAAGGAAGATGCGGTGCCTTCGGTTCTAAAAAGTATCATCGAAGAAGTAAATAATCTGAAAGCTAAACGATTAGTTATAGACTCTTGGACAGTTTTGGCACAAGCTTTCGAAAATCCCTTTGAAACAAGAATCGTCATTCACTCCATTCTTAGTAGGATAACGCGAGAAGCAGGATGCACAACAATAGTAATAGTCGAAATTCCCTTTGGAAGTGAAAAAATAGGCTTAGGCATGGAAGAGTTCGTGGCGGACAGCATCATACTTTTGCAGGCAAATGAACTAAATGATCGCCTCTACAGGAATTTGGTAATTAAGAAAATGCGTGGAAAAAAGATACATGAGACAAAAATTGGCTTTACATTTCATAACGAGCTTAAAGCCGCCCTACCCTTTAAAGAGGCCTTACCAAAAAATTTTATATCAAAAATTACCGTATTCAAGCCAATACCAGATTCGCCGGAACTTTTTTCAACAGGAGCATCTGATCTTGACCAACTATTTTCTGGTGGATACTCCAGGGGATCAAGTATATTATTTGAAATTGGCGCAAATGTGTCGATTCCACAATACCATCTGCTTTTAGCTCCTACAGCTTGGAACTTCGCTTCATACGACCGAGGAATCATGATTGTTCCATCTTCAGGCGTTGATTACACCATATTATTTAAACAGGCAAAAATGGCTGGTTATTCTGACGAGACAATCAACCGCTTGTTAAGAGTTTGCACCTTCAGAAGCAGTCTGCCACCAACAAATCCTTGCATAATCGAGTTTGACGGACGAGACATTGAAAGCGATTTCCAAAAATACATCAATTTAAGAGATGAAATTCACAAAACAAAAGGGCAGCCTTTACTTCACATTATTGGAATTGACAAGCTCATCACTCACTATTCAGTAAATGATGCCTTAAAAGTCCTTAATTCAAGTGTAACAATGGCAAGGCAACGCGGAGATTTATGCATTTTTGTTCTCAAACCATGTTACTATAATGTCTCAGATGTACTGAGCTCGTTTGCAGATATACATTTAAAAATAATTCGAGAACATGGAGCAATACTGGTTTTCGGTGTAAAGCCGAGAACGCATCTAAACTTCGTTGAATTAGATCTTTCCAAGGGATATCCTCTGCCAAAACTTACGCCTATACTCTAAAAAGGAAAAGAGGTGAAGCATTTTGGCTTCTATCGAGAACCAAAACTACTACAATGTGTCTACGCAAGAATGGATGAGATACGAAAAAGAGTTCGACAAAATTCTACGTGAATGTATAGATGGCACTTTAAAAAAGGTTTTAGGAGAAGCCACCTCAACAATTATTCTATACCACATAGGTAATGACAGCCTATCTGAAGGGATCGAATTCTTCGCAGAGGCTTTAGAAAGAATTTTAGGCACAGGTGCCTACATCCTTGAATGGGCCATACTAAAAGAACTTTATTCTTGTATCGAGTTGAAAATTGAAGAAAAACCTAACTATAAATTTGCTGATTACGTGAAAGAGGCAAGAACCACGTGGTTCACAGAAAAAACTCAAAAAGAAAACAATACGGGTAATAGAGAAAATAAAAAATTAACCTTTTCATCACGTAAATCAACGTAATACAAACAGGACAATAAGAATGTCTTTACACTGTTCTAAGTGAGGTCGAAGTATGCATTAAAATGGACGAGGAGGGATTTGAACCCTCGACCTCAGCGATGCCAACGCTGCGATCATTCCAAACTGATCTACTCGCCCGTTTCCGTTTATCCATAAAACTGTCTTAATCACGTTCTTAAGAGTTTTGCTGATTTTTCATGCAAAAAGAGCCGATAAAAACCTTAAAAACATGTTTGGCATTCATGGTTTTGGTGATTAACCACATGAAAAACGAAAAAATCGGTTTTATCGGCTTAGGCGTCATGGGTAAACCCATGGCTGTGAATCTTTTAAACGCGGGTTACAAGCTAACCGTATGGAACAGAACAAGATCGAAGATGGATGACCTGTTGGCCATGGGCGCCTCTGGAGCAGAGTCACCTAAGGAGGTTGCAGAGAAGTCCGATGTTGTAATAACGATGGTCAGCGACTCCTCAGACGTTGAAGAGGTAGTGTTAGGACCACAAGGCGTGATCTATGGCGCCCATGAAGGCCTAGTTCTAATCGACATGAGCACAATCTCGCCAACTGTCACACAGAAAATTGCACAAGAACTATACGCGAAAGGAGTTAAGATGCTTGACGCACCAGTCAGCGGAGGAGAAATTGGTGCTAAACAGGCTACGCTTTCAATAATGGTTGGTGGACCAAAGGAAACCTTTGACCGATGCCTTCCAATCCTTCAGGTTCTTGGAAAAAAAGTCACGCATATGGGTTCGAACGGCATGGGACAAACAACGAAGCTGTGCAACCAAATCATCTGCGCACTCAACATCCAAGCAGTATGCGAGGGACTGATGCTTGGCGCAAAAGCAGGATTAGACCTTAAGAAGCTGCTTGACGTTGTAACCGCCGGCGCAGCTAGCTCATGGATGCTTTCTAACCTTGGACCAAAAATGATTGAACGCGACATGAGACCTGGCTTCAAGATCAAACACCAACAAAAGGACCTGAAACTCGTGTTGTCTTTTGCTGCCGAGATTGGACTACCATTACCTGGAACGGCTCTAGTGCAACAGATGTTAAGAGCGGTTGAAGCTGAAGGACTAGGCGAACAGGGAACACAAGCAGCAATCGTTACCATGGAAAAACTGGCGGGAAAGAAGATTAGCTAACAACAAATTGTGATTTAAAGATCTTTTTATCCAATTTTTTCTTTTGAAAATTAATTAGGAATGAAAATAATTATAAGTCTCGCTTTTGAATTGAGTTACCTAATTTGTTTAACGGAAGGAACATAAAAGTGGCGGCTAGAACTCATCAAGTACCAATACCTAAGCGAGAAGTTGCTGAAAGAATAAGGTCCTTCAATGAGGTTGCCCTCGGATACTCCTTAGCTGATGCAATCGCTGAGGCAAACCGCTGCTTGCAATGTAAAGTGCCAAGATGCGTTGAAGGTTGCCCAGTAAACATAGACATACCAGCCTTTATCAGATTAATTCGCGAATCCAAGTTCGACGAGGCACTGGAAAAAATCCGAGAAAAAAACAGCCTTCCAGCAATTTGTGGCAGAGTTTGCCCACAAGAAGACCAATGCATGGGAAAATGCGTTTTAGGCATAAAAGGCGAACCCGTTAACATAGGCGCCCTTGAAAGATTCGTTGCCGACCAGGAAAACAAGGAAAAACGAAAGAAAAAGACGATGCCGTCAACAGGAAAAAGGGTCGCAATCATAGGATCTGGACCGGCGGGATTAACTGCAGCTGCAGAACTTGCGAAAATGGGACACGACGTAACTATTTTTGAGGCTCTTCATGCTCCTGGCGGCGTTTTGATGTACGGAATCCCAGAGTTCAGACTGCCAAAAGACATTGTTAGAGACGAGGTAAAGTACGTTGAAAGCCTAGGAGTCAAAATCGAAACAAACGTAATTGTTGGCAAAGTCATCAAACTAGGCGAACTTATGAAAAACGGGTTTGACGCTGTGTTCGTAGGCTCAGGTGCAGGTCTTCCGATGTTTCTCGGAATTCCAGGAGAAAACTTAAGCGGCATATACTCGGCAAACGAGTTTCTTATTCGCGTCAATTTGATGAGGGCTTATAGGTTTCCCGAATATTCCACGCCTATTAAGGTTGGAAAAAAAGTCGTGGTCATTGGAGGGGGAAACGTCGCGATGGACGCCGCTCGCTGTGCTCTTAGGCTTGGAGGAGATGTCACAGTAGTATATCGAAGAACAGAGGAACTTATGCCTGCTAGAAGAGACGAGGTAATTAACGCAAAGGAAGAAGGGATAAAGTTCGTCTTCTTAGCTAACCCTGTGCGTTTCATCGGCAACGAAAAAGGATGGGTAAAGGCAGTTGAATGCGTCCGAATGGAACTTGGAAAGCCCGATGAATCGGGAAGAATGAGGCCGTTCGCTGTACCAGGTTCGGAGTTCCTTGTCGACGCTGACACTGTTGTTGTAGCCATCGGGCAAAACCCCAATCCTCTAGCTGTTCGAGGAGAAACCCATGTGAAAGTTACGTCTCACGGCACAATTGTTGCTAACCCAGAAACAGGCGAAACTGACATGCCTGGAGTTTTCGCTGGCGGAGACATCGTAACAGACAATGCTACGGTAATATCCGCTATGGCAGGCGGCAAAAAGGCTGCGTATGCAATTAACGAGTTCTTGATGAAAAAATCAAGATGCAACTAACTTGCCAGTCTAGA
>JAGTQS010000039.1 GCA_018397055.1 Candidatus Bathyarchaeota archaeon
CCAACGTTTCAGCTTCCCAATGTCTCTAGGCTTCTTCATACAAGCACACTCTCACACTCTAAATTTAAGAGTGTGCCATATGTCTTGGGATAATAGATGAGATTTAGGATAAACAAAAAGGCTATTTTTTTGGAATTTGACCCGAAATAAATTCATGCGAGACCTTGATTCGTCATTTGTTGGGAAAGTGGGAATGATAACATTTATTAGAATCGTTTATCGTTTACTCATTAGCTTTCAAAAACGGTGAAAGCAATCCTAGACTCCCACTTGGGCTGGGTGGATACCGGTCCGTTGGAGGAAAAAACTCTGAAAAATAGAACCTGTAAACATTTAGTACGTTCAAACCTTGAAGGGGGATTGTTTATAATTTGATTAATTTTGATGATGCGTTTCTAGTACAGAAGGCTCTGTTTGAAGAAAAAGGCTTAGTCAGGCAGCATCTTGACTCCTACAACGAGTTTGTTGAACACGGTCTTCAGCAGGTTATAGACGAGGTTGGCGAAGTCGAAATTGAGGTTCCTGAAGGACCATACAAAATAAAATTTGGAAGAATCTTCATTGTCCGCGAAATCGAAAACGACGTGATCTACGGTCCATACATAACTGAGGTAGACGGAACCCGGCATGAAATTTACCCTATGGAAACAAGGCTTAGAAACCTCACTTACGCGATGCCTCTTTCCGTGGAGATGACGCCTGTTATCGACGATAAGGAGCTGGAAAAGGAACTTGTTTACATCGGTGACTTGCCAACTATGCTTAAGTCAAAATACTGTCTTCTTTCGGAGCTTAAAGATGAAGAGCTTATTAGGCAAGGCGAAGATCCTCTTGATCCAGGCGGCTACTTCATTATTAATGGGTCTGAACGAGTTATCGTGGCCATTGAAGACTTGGCTCCCAACCGCATTCTAGTAGACATTGACATAAGAGGAGTTAACCCAGTATACCAAGCAAAGGTTTTCTCTACAACCGTCGGGTTCAGAGCCCGAATAGAGCTCAGGCTTAAGTCAAACGGCACAATCCACATATCAGTTCCAGGAGTTCCCTCAGAAATTCCATTCATAGTAATGATGAGGGCTTTAGGTCTACAATCCGACCGAGAAATAGCTGAGGCGGTTTCCGCAGACAAAACCCTGCAAAGCGAACTTGAACAGTCATTCGAGATGGCTGCGGATGTCGAAACTTCGGAGGACGCTCTTCTTTTCATTGGCAACAGGGTAGCTCACGGCCAAGTGAAAAGCTACAGGCTTATGAAGACAGAAACAATCATTGACAGAAACTTTCTGCCTCATATTGGAAGAACAAAAGAAAGTAGGAAAGACAAGGCTTACTTCCTCGGCGAAATGGCTTCCAGAGTAATCGAGTTGAAACTTGGAAGACGAAAACCTGATGATAAAGACCACTTTAAAAACAAGAGGCTGAAGCTAGCCGGACCACTTCTCGCAGACCTATTCAGAGTAGCCTTCAGAAACCTGTGCCGAGATATTAAGTATCAGCTTGAAAGAATGGGACTCAAAAGAAGAATGATAAGCGTCTCAATCGCCGTGAGACCTGGAATCATTTCAGACAAGCTTCAACACTCATTGGCAACTGGAAACTGGGGTAGAGGAAGAGTAGGAATTACGCAGTTGCTTGATAGAACAAACATGATATCTGCCCACAGCCACCTGAGAAGACTGCAATCTCCACTTAGCCGCAGCCAACCAAACTTCGAAGCGAGAGATCTTCACGCCACTCATTGGGGAAGAATTTGCCCAAACGAGACCCCTGAGGGCGCAAATTGTGGACTCGTAAAGAACCTTGCATTGTCAGCGTCAATATCCGTTGGGTTAGATCAGGAAAAGGTAAAGCAGATGCTTTACAGAAGAGGCGTCATACCATTAACTGAGGCCAGCGAGACTGTGCGCGCTTCGGGTGCAAAGGTTTTTGTCGACGGCTGCCCAATTGGCTATCATGTTTCTCCAATAGAATTTGTTAATAAGTTGAAAGAGGACAGAAGAAAAGGTGCCATTTCATCTGAAATAAATGTCGCATACTTCTCTAAGGCTCATGGAGTAAACGAAGAAGTTTATGTTAACTGCGATGAAGGACGAGTTCGACGGGCTCTCATAATCGTTGAAAACGGCAAATCCAAGCTTAGCGACGAAGAGATGGCTAAGATCCGCTCTAAAGAGTGGAACTGGGAAGACCTCATTAAACGTGGTATTATCGAATACTTGGACGCTGAGGAGGAAGAAAACGCTTTAGTTGCCTTAACTTCAGAAGACATAACCTTTAAGCATACCCACCTTGAAATTACGCCTTACTCGATTTTGGGAACCTGTGCCTCTTTGATTCCTTACGCAGAGCACAATCAGTCACCTCGAAACTCCTATGAGTCCGCGATGTCGAAGCAAGCATTAGGCATCTATGCCGTGAACTTTCCATTAAGAGTTGATTCGAGGTCTCACATACTTCATTATCCGCAGACTCCTGTTGTTCAAACAAAACCTTTAGACGTTATCGGATACAATCTTAGGCCTTCTGGACAGAACTGTATCGTGGCAATTCTCTCGTACGAAGGCTACAACATGGAGGACGCCTTAATCTTTAACAAGTCATCCATAGAAAGAGGCATGGCCCGTTCAACGTTCTACAGAATTTACGATGCTGAATGCCGTCAATATTTGGGAGGCTTAAAAGACCGCCTCGTTATACCAGAGCCGGGCACGCGTGGATACCGGGGAGAACAATATTACCGTTTCATTGAAGAAGACGGCGTTGTGAATGTCGAGGCAGATGTATCAGGCGGTGACGTGCTGATTGGCAGAATAAGTCCACCACGTTTCCTCGAGGAATATAAAGAATTTGAAATCAAAGGTCCAACAATGAGGGATTCCTCGGTTGACATGAGACCCTCGGAAAAAGGAACAGTTGACGCAGTTTTCATCTCTGAGACAAATGAAGGAAGCAAACTTGTGAAGGTCAGAGTACGTGATGAACGAATTCCAGAACTGGGAGACAAATTTGCCTCTCGCCATGGGCAAAAAGGCGTTATTGGAATGATTGTGCCACAAGAAAACATGCCTTTCAGCGTAGACGGCATTGTACCAGACATCATCATTAATCCACACGCGTTCCCCTCAAGAATGACCATTGGACAGTTTTTGGAATCGCTTGCGGGAAAGGCAGCGTCTGCAGGAGGAGAAGTTATGGATGGAACGCCGTTCATTAATAAGAAAGGCGATGAGCTAAAACAAATACTCATAGACCATGGCTTTAGCTACACTGGGCGTGAAGTCCTCTACGATGGAATAACGGGAGAAAAATACGTTACAGAGGTCTTCATGGGCGTAATCTATTACCAGAAGCTGCATCACATGGTTGCTGACAAAATCCACGCGAGGGCAAGAGGACAAGTTCAAATGCTCACAAGACAACCAACTGAGGGAAGAGCAAGAGGTGGCGGATTACGGTTCGGTGAAATGGAAAGAGACTGCTTGATCGGACACGGAGCTGCCATGTTGCTTCGTGATAGGCTTCTTGAGGAATCAGACAAATACGTTCTTTACGTATGCGAAAACTGCGGTCTAATCGCTTATTACGACATCAAACAGAGAAAGTACGTTTGCCAAATCTGCGGAGAACAATCACGTGTTTCGCCAGTTCAAGTTTCATACGCATTCAAGTTGCTATTACAGGAGCTTATGAGCTTGTGTGTAACACCTCGGTTGAGGCTTAAGGAGAGAGCCTAAAATGGCAGTTGAAGAAATCTTCGACAAGATAATTGATGAGATTCGTTTTGGCGTTGTTTCTCCTCAAGAGATTCGTAAATTGTCTGTCGTCGAGATTAAGACAGCAGACACATATGATGAGGACGGCGCCGTAATACCTTCGGGGCTTATGGATAGCAGGCTTGGAGTTCTCGAACCAGGGCAAAGGTGTAGAACTTGTGGCAACACAGCTTCTAGATGCCCAGGACATTTCGGTCATATTGAGCTGGCAGTACCCATTGTTCACGTTGAATTTACTAAAAAGATTCATGATTTGCTTCAGGCGTTCTGCAAAAACTGTGGACACATCTTGCTGTCTGAAGCAACAACCACGAGGCTCAGAAAACGTGTTTTACGTATCAAAAAGCTGATGGGTTCGGTGCCAGACCATTATTACGACACTATTCTTGAACGAACAAAGAAAAACAAGGAATGTCCATATTGCGGCACGAGGCAATTCAAGGTCGAGTTTGTTAAGCCAACTGTATTCTACGAACACATCGAAGAAGGACCTCAACGGTTAACCGCAAGTATGATACGTGAAAGATTTGAAAGAATACCTGATGAAGACCTTGAAATATTAGGATACGACCCAAAAAGTGCACGTCCAGAATGGATGATTCTTCAAGTTCTACCTGTTCCACCCGTTTATGTTCGGCCATCAATTACGCTTGAGTCAGGCATCAGGTCTGAAGACGATTTAACGCACAAGCTAGTTGACATTATCCGAATCAACGAGCGCCTTAAAGAAAACATTGAGGCAGGCGCCCCTACGTTAATTATTCAAGACCTTTCAGAACTTTTAGAATACCACGTCACAACCTACTTTAACAATGAATCCTCTGGAATTCCGCCAGCGAGACACAGGTCAGGAAGAGCCCTAAAAACGTTGTCTCAAAGGCTTAAGGGTAAAGAAGGAAGATTTAGAAGCAACCTTTCTGGAAAGAGAGTTGACTTTTCAGCTCGTACAGTGATTAGTCCAGATCCGAATCTCGACATAAGCGAGGTTGGGGTGCCAATGACCATTGCAACAAAGCTTTCTGTTCCGGAGAAGGTTACAAGCTGGAACCTGCAGGAGATGCAACGCCTAGTGAGCAACGGACCAGACAACTATCCTGGCGCTCTGTACATTGTTAGGCCTGATGGAAAACGTGTAAGATTAGAGTTCGTTCTAGACAGGGAAAAAATCGCTGAAGGCGTGGAACCTGGATACATCGTTGAACGGCACATTAGAGACGGAGACGTAGTGATCTTTAATAGGCAACCCTCTCTTCACAGAATGTCCATAATGGCTCACTACGTGAGGGTTTTGCCATATAAGACGTTCCGTCTGCACCTGTGTGTGTGCCCGCCCTACAACGCGGACTTCGATGGAGACGAAATGAACCTTCATGTCCCACAAAGCGAAGAAGCTCAGACTGAAGCCCGAATTTTGATGCAAGTTCAAGACCACATTCTTTCACCCAGGTTTGGCGGTCCGATTATTGGTGCCATCCGAGATTTCATAAGTGGAGCATATTTACTGACCCGAAACAAACCTGAACCTACTTACCTAAACAAAAAAGAAGTTTGTGAGCTTCTGTTTGCCACAGGATACAATGGACCATTGCCCAAACCAGAAAAGGAGAAGCCTCAACCTCTATGGTCTGGTAAACAAATATTTAGCCTCTTTTTGCCTAAGGATCTTAACTATGCTTTAAAGGCTAGTATTTGCCAAAATTGTAAGGAATGTTTACGTGAAAAATGCCCACATGACGCCTATGTTGTCATCAAGAATGGTACGCTGGTAAACGGCGCAATAGACAGAAACTCCATAGGCGCAGAAAAATCTGAAAGTCTTCTTCACAGAATAATAAAAGATTACGGAACTGACGCTGGAAGAGAATTTCTGAATAGGATTAGCCGCCTACTGGCCAAATTTGTTTCAATGCGTGGTCTCTCATACTCATATAGTGAATTGGAACTTTCACAAAACGCGAAGCAGAAAATCCAACGCCGAATTAGGGAGGCGGAAAAAAGCGTCGAGGAGCTAACCCAGCAACTGCTTAATAGAGAACTGGAAAGGCTGCCTGGACAAAGCCTCGAAGAATCGTTTGAAATTTACGTTATGGATGAGCTGTCGAAAGCTAGAGAAAAAGCAGGCGAAGTTGCTGACCTAGATTTCAGTATGGACAATGCGGGAGTGATAATGACGAGAAGTGGAGCTCGAGGCTCAACGATGAACATTGGTCAAATGGCGGCATGCCTTGGTCAACAATCCGTTCGAGGAAAACGGATTATGCGTGGATACTTAGATAGGGCTCTTCCCCACTTCGAGGCAGGTGACCCCTCTCCAAAAGCAAGAGGCTTCATTTATTCATCATACCGTGATGGATTAAATCCCGTCGAGTTTTTCTTCCACGCTATGGGTGGTCGTGAAGGTCTTGTGGACACTGCTGTTCGAACCCAACAAAGCGGGTACATGCAGAGACGGCTGATTAATGCTATGGAGCACCTTCGAGTAGAATATGATGGGACAGTTAGGAACTCTGTCGGCGACATCATACAATTTAAGTATGGTGAAGATGGCGTAGATCCAGCACGAAGCGACCACGGTAAAGCTGTAAACGTTGGCAGACTTGTCGAACAAATCGAGCTTGGTACTGAAAAGGGCCCTGCAGCGTCAGAAGAGTTCATTGATAAATGCCTAGAACAAGTAAAAGACCAACTGACGCCTCTCTTGGTGAAAGAAATGAAGGAAACCCTTACAAAAGCAAAACTGACAGAAAAGGGTGTAGACTTAGCTGTCAATCTCACGGTTGAAAGGTACAAGAAATCTCTAGTTGAGCCTGGAGAAGCAATAGGCATAGTTGCAGCCCAATCGATTGGTGAACCAGGTACGCAGATGACTTTACGAACCTTCCATTATGCAGGTGTTAAAGAGCAAAACGTTACAATCGGTCTTCCTCGCCTCATCGAAATAGTGGATGCAAGAAGAGAACCGTCCACTCCAACAATGACTATTTATCTGGATAAAGAAAACAGTAAGAACCTGGAAAAAGCGAAAAAAGTTGCCCAGAGCATCCTTTTCACCTCAATTCAAGACGTAGCAGAAGCCCTTTACGTTAATCCCGAAGCTGAAGGAATCATAATCGAGCTTAACCCAGAGAAAATGAAGGAGAGGGGGATTACAATGGAAATGGTCGTTGAATCCCTCAATGTTCCAAAATACTCAGTAAATTTTGAAGACAACAAGATTTTCGTCGAATCTAAAAAGCAAGTACCCGCGAGAAGGCTTCTAGACCAAATATCTTCGCATCACCTGCACGGTGTGCCCGAGATTAAAAGAGTCCTAGTTATAGAGGAAGAAGGCGAGTGGGTCATCAGAACCGACGGATCAAACCTTACGAAGGTTCTTGAGGTTCCAGGGGTTGATCCTACGAGGACTACTACGAACAACATTCACGAGATTTCAAAGACTTTAGGCGTTGAGGCCGCTCGAAACGCGTTGATTGCAGAGGCAGTTGGTGTGCTTGAGGAACAAGGCATGGATGTAGACATAAGGCACATTATGCTTGTGGCCGACATTATGGCAGCTACAGGCAACATTCGGCAAATTGGTCGGCACGGCGTAAGCGGAGGAAAAGCAAGTGTTCTTGCAAGAGCAGCTTTCGAGATTACGGTTCCAAACATCGTCGACGCAGCTGTTAAAGGCGAGAAAGACTTGTTAAAGGGAGTCACCGAAAACGTGATAGTTGGACAATCAATACCGATTGGAACAGGGCTTGTAGACATTTACATGTCTGCGGTACCGCTTGAAAAGACGGAGGAAAAAGAAATTGGCTGATTTAGACACGTCGCTTACGATCGCTGTGAAAACTGGTAAAGTTTTATTTGGTTCAAACTCCACCTTAAACAGCGCTATGAGTGGAAAATTTCAACTGGTTGTCGCTGCTTCAAATTGTCCAAACAAGGTACGCGCAGACCTTGAACATTACTGTAAAATTTCAAAGATCCCGTTTCTCGTGTACCCGAAAACAGGTTTGGAGCTTGGAAGACTTTGCGGTAAGCCTTTTGTTGTTTCTGCCTTGGCGATAAGAGATCCTGGAGACTCAGACATAGTGAAAAGAGTGGAGGAAGGCAATGTCTAAAGGCATAAAATTTACCAATCGCGAAATGAGGTACATCGCCCTTTTCGAAAGCATAACAGGCGCAATGGTAAGAGACTGCATTGTGGATGAAGACTTTGGCAGAGTTATTTTCGTGATAAAAGAAGGCGACGTCGGCATGGCTATAGGCAAACATGGAAAAAACATTTTGATGCTTGAGAAAATGACCGGAAAAAAACATGAGATTATCGAGTTCTCAGAGGATCCATCTCAATTTATTAAAAACGCCTTGAAACCCGCTAAGATCAGGGAGATACGCATAACTGAGAAGCCTGATGGGAAAACCATAGCTGTAGTTTCAGTAGAGCCGAGAGACAAAGGAATCGCGATTGGAAAGAACGGGAAAAACGCTGAAAGAATCCGTTTTTTGGCAAAACGGTACTTCAACATAAACAATGTCTCGATTATGTAACCCTGTTCATTAAAAATATTTTCAGAAAAAGGAAGGTTCATGAACAAATAGAAATGTTTAAAAAAAAGGATTGACATTTCGCAATAATGAAAATCAACCACAACGGTAAATTGTAAAGTTCAAAGGTGGAAAAATGGGAAAATCGCCTAAAGGCATGTTCGCTGCCAGGAAGTTGCAACTAAAACGTAAGAAACTTCGCTGGAGTAAAATAGACTATAAACGTCGCTTGCTTAGATTGGACATTAAATCTGACCCTCTTGAAGGAGCACCCATGGCAAGGGGAATTGTTCTTGAAAAGGTCGGTCGCGAAAGCAAGCAGCCTAACAGCGCTATCAGAAAGTGCGTCCGAACACAGCTCATCAAGAACGGTAAAGTCATCACTGCCTTCCTTCCTGGAGACGGAGCCTTGAATTGCGTGGATGAACACGATGAAGTAATAGTTGAGGGCATTGGGGGCTCAAAAGGCGGAGCGTTAGGAGACATTCCAGGAATCAGATGGAAAGTAAGCACGGTTAACGGTGTTTCCCTAAACGAGCTTGTATTAGGCAAAAAAGAGAAACCTTTACGTTAAGAATCCCATCAGAATCCAAGGTCGTTATTTACTGCTTTTTCCTTTTTAGTTTCTGTCTTATGGTGAGGTAGGGGTCCAGGTCATCAGCGAGATCTTTTCGATGATTCTTGCTTTTTCACGTGTGTTTGCGTATTCAATGGGAAAATGTTTCTTAACAGGCACGATTATTAGGTGCAGTATCTTGTTGTAAGCATCATCCCAGATCTCGATCATGTCCTTCTTGATTTGAAGGGTTGACCGAGTTTTTATTACCTTGAAAAGGTTATCGAAGTCTGGGCCTGTTCTGGAAAGAAGGATTCGGTCCTCAAGTTTCAACGCGTAGATGTCCATGTTTTCAACTTGGATAAAACGAACTACGAGGTCGTAGATGTAGTTCATGTCAGTCTTAATGTCAGTTATGGCGCCATAATTGCTGTCGGATCTGAGGAAACTTTTAACCAGTGTCCTAACGAGGTTAGAGACATCCATAGTCTGCTCTGGAAATTCGCCTTCAATTTTCTTTTTAAGAGATGAGTTACCCTCAGCTGACATCTGAGGTCCACTTCGAAATTTTTGACCTTATATAGACAGTGACTGTTTTTAAATAAAACATTTACCATAACTGAATCTTGAAACTGTTTGAAAATCACGTGAAACGCATAAAGGTGAAGGCTTGTGTCTTTGAAATCTCCGTTTATGGGAAAAATGGGAGGAGTTTCATCTGAACACCCTTTGGCTTCTGTAGCAGGTTTAAAAATTTTGTTAGAAGGTGGGAACGCTTGCGATGCCGCTGTTGCTACTAGTCTAATGCTTTCTGTAACTCAGCCACATCTCGGAGCGTTAGGCAGCGACCTTTTTGCCTTAATTCTTGACTCGGCAAGCGGAAAGGTTTATTGTATAAACGCAAGCGGCTGGGCTCCGAGGAAATTGAGCCTTGAACTACTAAGGGAACGTGGTTTTTCCGAGACACCTGCTGAGTGCCCCCATTCGGTTGTTGTTCCAGGCTTAATTGACGGATTAAACAAGATCCACAAGAGATTTTGTACGCTCGAGTTCAGAAAGCTTGCAGAAGACTCTGTTCACGTTGCTGAAAACGGGTTTCCCATTTCTTATGGTCTCAGTAGAGCGATTAAACATAACGTGTATAGACTGACGGATCCTATGGCGAAAAGTCTCTTCTTCAAAGATGGGAAACCTCTTAGTTATAGTGGAATGCTGGTTCAAAAAGCCTTGGCTAAGACGCTTAGGGAAGTGGCTTCTGACCCACGTGTTTTTTACGAAGGCTGGATTGCTGAAAAAATCTGCGATTATCTTAGGTCTAAAGGCGGAGTTTTTGAAATTGACGATTTTTCAGATTACGAGGCTGAGTGGGTTGATCCCTTAATGGTTTCTTACAGGGGCTTCAGCGTCTACGAGGTTCCGCCGAACAGTCAGGGTGCAACGACTCTTATCATGCTCAACATTCTTGATTGCTTCGATATTAGAAAGTCAGGCACATTTCAAAGTGAAAGGGTTCATTTATTTGTTGAGGCTGCGAAAAAAGCGTATGTGGATAAGAACTTGTACCTTGCTGACCCAAGATTTGCATCAATTCCATTGAATGAGATTCTCAATAAAAAGCACGCACAAAAACTTGCAGGAAGCATTGATGTTAATAATGCTTCTGAAGGAACGACTTTACATCCTGAAGACACAACGAATTTTGTGGTTTTTGATAAATGGGGGAACGTTATCTCAGCAATTCAAAGCATCTACTACAGTTTCGGGTCAGGCCTTATGGATCCAGGGACTGGTGTAATCTTGAACTGCAGAGGAACACACTTCACAAAGACTGGGGTGAACAGGCTTGAACCTAGAAAAAGGCCTTTGCACACTTTATCTTCAGTCATTGCGGCGTCCGGTAACGATGAAGTTTTTGCGTTAGGAGCCAGCGGAGGCGATTTCAGACCTCAACAGCACGTTTTACTTTTAACAAACTGTGTTGACTATGACATGAGCCCTCAAGAAGCAGTTAATGTGCCGCGATTTTTGTGGAACGGAGGCAAACAAGTTATAGTTGAAAAAGGCTTCGAAGGGTTAAAAGATTTGGAAAGAATGGGGCACGTTTTGGTTCGCCAGAGATATCCGGGTGGAACAGGTGTTGCCCACTGCGGCATGAGAAAAGGAAAAGTTATGACTCTTTGCGCGGATGTCAGAGGAGACGGGATTCCTATGGGACCTGTCTGATGTATAACGTAGGTTTCTACGCTTAGAATAATGTTTTTAACAGACCTTGTATTTAGTTGCAACGGGTGAAAGAATGCACATAGCCATTTGTGGAGAATTAGGTGCTGGATGCACTGAAGTTGGGCAGCTACTTTCTGAGATGCTTGGAATTAAGGTCATTAACTCAGCTACCATCGTAAAGAGCATTGTGACTGATCTTAGAGGAGTTTACCCTGATGAGTCGTTTGGTGAGTTCAAAGATCAAGTGCTATCGGGCGAAGTGGATTTGGATAAAATGATTGCGGGAGAAATCCAAGATTTCTTGGAGCAAGGCGACACTATTGTGGAAGGTCGCTCGGCTTTCATGCTTCTAAACAGGAATGACGTCTTTAAGGTTTTATTAGTTTGTCCGCTCGAAAAAAGGGCTAAGCACATTGCTAAAAGAAGACAGATTTCCATCGGCGAGGCTAAAGAAGACATTCGCATCAGTGACAGCGAAAGACAACACATGGTTGAAAAAATGTTTAAAGCACACTGGCTTGACCCACACTACTATGACATTATAATAAACACTGGTTTGTACAGCTTTGATGAAACTGCAAAGCAAATACGTGATCTTGTTCAAAAAAAGGTGAAAAATTCCTAAAAAGCATGTCCTCGTCTTGTATAAATGTATGTACTACCATGTAACTTGCTCTTTTTGATGATCCAGTATGGTTTTCTATGTTACCTATATCCCCCCTCATAATCTTGATGCCCGATCGGAAATAGAGAATCAGCTTAAAACTTTGGGTTGCAAGCGGATTCGCGGATCTTTCTGGGTAATTGGTAAAAAAAGCTTGACAATGTCAGGAAGAATATTGCAGGGTTTTTCGCCTACCCTTTTGAGAAGGATTCGGGAGGTCAGAAAGCCTGTTTCGACGAAAGATGGTGAGCAAAGGGAGCTTGGAAGTCTCATCATAATTGCATATCAGAGTCCTGATGGTGTGGCCCGTGTAAAGGCTCGAAACTGGTTGAGGAGGGCTCCGTGTATACGTCTTTGCCCAGGCGTGTGTGCTTTTCCGCATAAGCATTTTCATGACCAAACAGGTAGGCTTATGAATGCAGGAAGCTTCTGGGAGCACGTTCGAGAGTTTGACGAAAACGCTGTAATTATTCCTCGATTGGTTGTCGTTAATAGCAGGGCTGTCGATAGATTGCTGGCTGCAACTGAACATCGCGTAATAAGAGAGGTTGAAAGCATAATTAAAGGATACAAGTCCTTGATTCAGAAAATTGAACAGGACGAAATAGACAAAATTCGCTCAGTTAAGATTGTTCGCAGCCTAAGGAGAAGGTTCATAATCGTCAAAAAGGTTTCTGCGTTCTATGACGAATGGCTGAAGTTAAACCTTTCAACAACTGTTATGAAGCCTTATCCAACGATAAGGAAATCCCGTTACTTGTTTGAGGAAAAATACGGTTCCTCTAGCTGGTAAAAGTTTACCACATTTTTTACAACACCTTTAGGTTACTAAAGCACTCATATATTCCTATAGAATTCTTCAGATTTTAGTTCCCTAAACTCGCTGGTTTGTTCAACTATATGTTTTCTCATGTCTAAACATAAATGACACTTTGAAACGTAGCCGTCTTTAAGTTCCTTATAATTGTATTCGTCGACGCTGAATTGTAACAGTTTTCCAATACCATTATCTGATGTAAGCATGGCGATGATGGGGTAATCGTCAAGTTTGATTCCTTGACATATTTGGTCTAGGTTTCGGGCGTCACCAAGCGAGATGCCTCCACAGTATCCTGTCATGTAGTTACAGTAGTTGTCGACGTGAACATGCCAAGGCCTAGTTAACTCATCAAGACAGGATTCGCTAACAAACGCCTCAGCCGGCCTCTTCACAAAAAGATGCCCAAGCTCATAGCATGCCCTTCCCATGGGAATGAGTTCTACGAACCTTAAGCTTCGGACTCCAGCTTTATGCACGTAGTCTTGAAATGACAGGGTTCCCTTGATTTTTAGGCTTCTGAATTGTTGATAAAAAAAGTCTTGGTAAACCATCACATTCTCACCGAAAACCTTCCTGCCTATGTTGATAGCTCTAAGTGTCTTTTCAAACGGGACATACTCGAAAATAAAGGGATTAACGCTGACTAAAACGCCGTGAAGCCCAGCATTTTTCAGCTGGACAAGTTTTTCTTCAGTTTCTTTGTCATCACTGCACCAAAAACAGTTAGTCTCAACAAAAGTCGACGGAAAACCAATTTTATGAGCTATCTTAACAAGGCTTAGGAGAAGCCTAAAATTTAGAAAAGGCTCTCCTCCGGTAAAGTGAAGCCCAAAATTTAATCCTAACCTTGAGGTTCGTGCCGGGTAGCTATGTTCAAAGGCCGCGTGAAGTTGGGTCAGAACCCTCCCTGCGTCGTCAAGGCTTATCCAATTAGCTCTGCATTTCGGTGAACAAGCATACATGCAATGTTTGCACTCGCTGTTGCACTTATAGGAAAGTAGAAGGCCACCTGAAATTGGCTTGGGAACAAGCAGTTTTGCCATAATATTATATTATTATTTGTTCAGCTTGTAAAGGTTAACATTTGCCCAAGGGTTTAGGTATCTTGTTGTTGTTTTAGGTTTTTTCAGAAATCAGCCTTCATGCTTAGTGTAGTTGGGCTTACTTTATGATTTAAATAGTTTCTTAGTTAAGTGTAAATAATACACTAATCAAATTATGAAAAATCGAGGCCTGTTGAGCTTTGAAACAATACGATGTTATTGTGGTCGGTGCGGGAACAGGAGGCTCTATGACGGCGAAAACTGTTGCCTCAAAAGGGTTCTCCGTTTGCCTCGTTGACAGAAAAGACAGAAACACAATTGGGCAAAAGGTGTGTGGTGACGCAATTGGGAAGCACCACTTTGATAATTTAGGTCTAAAGTATCCCTCTGGACGAGAGAAAGAAGGGGACATTATTGGAATTAACGTTCACTCTCCTGACTTGCAAACGGTCTTCAGAATCGTAGGTGAAGGATTAACGGGCTTCATGATTAACCGTTACCTTTTTGGGCAAAGGCTTTTGAAAGACGCGTTGGATGCTGGAGCTGAGCTTTTCGATTCAACGCATGTTTTGGAGCCGATAATTGACGACAGAAAAGTGAAGGGTGTAGAGGCACGGCTTCTCAAAGAAGAGGCAAAGACAAAAATTTTAGGCAATGTAGTTGTTGACGCCAGTGGAGTATCAGCTATTGTTCGAAGTCAGCTGCCTCCAGAAATCGGCTTAGAAACAAACGTTCGCAACGAAGACACCGTGGTCTGTTATAGAGAGATACGAGAACTAAAGGAGCAAGTCGATGAACCTACGTTTTGCGAAATCTATTTGGACCTGGAAAAGGCAGAAGGCGGGTATTACTGGATTTTTCCCGAAGGGAATACAAAGGTCAATGTTGGACTCGGCGTCGCCGCAGTTAAAGGTCACCCGAACCCGAAGGACATGCTGTACAAGCATGTTCTAACGATGCCCATGTTTAGAAACTCCACACTCATCCATGGTGGAGGAGGCATAGTCCCAACTAGAAGACCACTTGACTCGCTTGTCGGAAATGGCATAGTGGTCGTTGGCGACGCTGGGTGCCAAGTGAACCCAATTCACGGTGGAGGAATCGGCCCTTCCATGATGGGCGGCGCAATAGCTGGAACAGTGATTGCAGAGGCTTTGGAAAGGGGGCAGCTAAAAGTTGAAAACTTGTGGCCTATTAATATCCATTTCATGAAAAGCTACGGAGCTAAACAGGCGGGACTGGACGTTTTCCGCACATTTCTTCAAAGCGTGTCCAATGATGATTTGAACTACGGTATGAAATACCGCCTAATTAAGGAAGAAGACGTTCTCAAAGCAAGTTTAGGCGAGGAAATACGGTTAAACGTGACGGACGCCAGCCAACGAGTGTTCAAAGGGTTAGGAAGACTGTCCTTCCTCAAGTCTCTGTATAAGATGGCGAAAAACGTCAAAAAAGTTAAAACCCTGTATAACGAGTATCCAAGTTC
>JAGTQS010000040.1:0-2668 GCA_018397055.1 Candidatus Bathyarchaeota archaeon
ATGATGAAGGTTTCCCTTTTACCAGTCGGCCTTCTGAACGCAATAAAGTTGGGTTCATGCAGCTTATCTAGGACGTTTAGGCTGATTGAGAAGGGAAGAAAGATCGATGTAGCTGGAGGCGTAGGATCAATGTTTTACATGATTTGTAAATATTTTGTTGATCCGGAGGAATTTTATCAAGAGTATTATCAATCTATGAGTTTTGGCTTGAAGAAAATTTTGCTTAAGTTTAAACTAATGCAATGTAAGTTAAGCGGAAAACAAAAAAAGGTAATAACTGATTATATGCCGCTTAAAGGCATAGTTGTGGGTGGAATGGACACACAGTTGTATATTGAATTTTTCAAGGAAGAGTTTAATTTGGTGCCTTTACATGCCTATGGAGCGACTGAAGCTGGTAATTTAATGAAAGGCGATCCTGATCGGAAAACAGATCTTATTCCGAACTTGATAACTAGCTACCTGGAGTTTCAGACTGAAGACGGGGAAATCAAGGATCTGGATGAGTTGAAAAAGGGAGAAACCTATAATTTGATAATAACACCATTTGGATCTATTATTTTCAGATACTCAATGGACGATTATTTTAAAGTAATTGATTTCAGAGATGATGGAATGCCCGTTTTCAGTTTTGAGGGACGAAAACAAAATATTATCGACATCTATGGTTATTACCGTGTAACTCCACAAATGATAGTTCAAGTCCTTACTAAGGCTGGTCTAAAATCGTCTGATAAGTGGGCTGTTGCCAAACTTTTGGAACCCAAAGAGCGTCTTTGTTTTCTAATGGAAAAAGTATGGTCATATCAGGAAGAAAAAGCTGAGAAAATCATCTTTGAAGCGTTAAAAGATACGGTTGGGGACTTCAGAAAATATGTTACCGACTTTAATATTGAAAACCCCTCTGAAGCTATAAAAGTTGAATATTTGAGACCAGGTGCTTTTCTTCGATACTCAGCAATCAAGGCAAAGATGGGTGTTCCGATGGGCCAATATAAGCCTCCTCAATTAATTCCCCCGGATAAAATGGAAATCTATGAAACGTTGAGAAGTGCTTAGCCTTGCTAGAAATAGTTTTTTCATTTTGGCTTTTTCAATACTTGGTTGCGGGAGCACTTGCGCTTTTAACTTCAATATATCTCTTCTTTAGATATCCAAGAACGTTTGCCCTAAAGTGCATTTTTACATTTGGTACACTTGTATCTTTATGGGAGATTGCCACTTTTCTTCATAGAACAGCTCCTAGCTCTGAAGTTTCTGCTTTTTATTATGCGATTGTGTTGGTTATTAATAATCTCAGGTTTACACCTTATTTACTGACTTTTTTAAGCGTTCGAAAGGAAAAAAGAGTTTTATGTCTGGTCTTTCTTCTTACTGTTGTAAGCGTGTTTCTCGCTGTTTCCTCTTTACCTTATCATGAATTTGTCTTTACGGAGTTTGGTTGGTCTTATCGTCTGATTGAATTTAGTCCTCAAGTAGTTATATTTTCTCTTTTTCACATGGGATAAATGGTTGTGATTATTTTTTCTCTATCTAATCTTTTTAGGAAAGCAAGGTCAAGTTCGCTTAGAAAAAAGTACCTTCTTCTTATTATTAGTTTTGTGTCTTTTCAAGCTATTGGATTTTCGTTGACTAACTTTTTGTTGACTTTGTATCCTAGTTTTCCTCCTCTTGGTGGGGTTCTTAATTTGTTGACTTTTCTCTTTTTGGTGTATGCGGTCAGTATTGAGGAAGAAAAACTTCCAGTTCTGATGCAAGTTATGGGCAGAGATTTCTCTATGGTCTATTCTTCGTTCCTCACGATTCTTTATAATTATACCTCAGGCACAAGTCTAGGTGAAGAATCATTCAAATTTCTTGACTTCATAAATGACTCAGGAATTGACAAACAAGTTACGATATCCGAGAACAAAATATCGTTTAGACTAACTGAGGATCTTGATATTCCTCAATTGATTAGCAAGAACTTGAGGTTTTTAAGTCGGAATTTTAAGGGAACTGAGGTTGTTGACTTTTACTTGCGTGTTCTTAACGCAGCGTACTATATTCTAGGCGATGGCATGAAGACGGTTGTGGCTGAGAATGAAGATTTTCTTAAGGAATCAGACTTGATCTACGGAATTGATGATGGAAAGCTTCTGTACTGGATTAATGAAGATAGAACTCTAGTAGGCCTAGATCCCATAAATGCAGGTTTAAAAATCTATAAGCGCATCTTGCTTCCTGTATTGGCAAAAACATGGTATCCTACAGAATTTAGAAAGCATCTTTCTATCTATCGCGCAACAAGAGATGTCAAGATAAGTGAGTATGGCGAAATATCCGTGGCTTACGTAAGAAATTCGTTAGCAAACATTCCAAAAGAGGAGCCGCTGCCAATTCTTATCGAAGGGTTTAACGCCTTTGCCACGTCGGTGTATGAAAGAATTTTAGCAAGCCCAGACGTTGAGACACAGGATATATTTGATGTGCTTCAAAAAGTTTTTTCATTAAATAAAGATAAGGCTAATGAATTAAACATTTATTATTTGTTTTTGGAACGGCTGGCTGTTAAAATTCCTAGGGCTCAAGTTCAGCAGTTGTATTATGAATATCTTAAAGGAATGGTTGAAACTAGGACATCCGAGCTTAAAGAGGCTCAAAGGAGGAAAACTAGGATACAAAGTCA
>JAGTQS010000040.1:2691-15079 GCA_018397055.1 Candidatus Bathyarchaeota archaeon
GGATGGTTGGGCACGATTTACGTAATCCTCTCCAAGTCATTTTCTATTCTGTATATTTGTTAAAAAAGATGGTTGATTCGGCTTCTATTCCACCTGAACAGAAAAAGTCCTTGAATGAACAAGTTGACATAATCAGCGAACAAGCGCAATATATGAACAAAATCGTTTCAGACCTTCAGGATTTCGCGAAGCCTATTAAGGCTGAGCTGACTGAGGTTTACCTTCGAAGACTTGTTGATGACGCTCTTTCTTCAATTCAATTCAAACAAAATATTGAACTATCTATTAGAATACCTGATGATTTTCCAACTTTGATGTTGGATCCTTTATTGATGAGAAGAGTTTTCGTTAACCTCTTTACAAACGCGGTTCAATCTATGCCTAATGGTGGGAAATTGACAGTTTCGGCATTCAAAGGAAAAGATAGTGTAAAGATTTATGTGTCTGACACTGGAGTAGGTATTCCTGAGGAGAATTTGGGGAAAATGTTTACTCCGTTGTTTACAACTAAGGCTAAGGGTCAAGGGTTTGGGTTGGCTGTTTGTAAACGTTTAGTAGAAGCTCATGGGGGCACTATTAATGTTGAAAGTGAGGTTGGAAAAGGCTCAACATTTGTAATTTCCTTACCTTTAGAGGGGCAATCTTCTAAGGAGATTAATCAGAATAATGTTTAATTTATTGTTTCATGGTCTTGTATGAAAAGATTTTTTTATTGTATGTTATTATTTATTGGGTGTGGGAAAAGCGTGGCGCGAAAGTCTCTGATGAACCTAACAGTTGAATATTTTATGAGAAGAGGATATGATGTTAAAACAAATCAAGATGAGGTTGATCATGACAACTTTTCTGAGTTCGATCTTGTTGTCAGTAAGCGAAAGGAAGTTCACCCTGTTAGGGTAAAAGATTGGAATAGGACTGTGGGAGTTAATATAGTTATCAATATGGATAAGGCTTCGCAATGCGCTGGGTTTTCGAATCCAATCTTGGTTGCGGAAAAATTCAGTGAGCATGCTAAAGCTTATGCTAATCGAAGAGGAATTGTGCTTCTATCAAGATTTGAAATTATGAGAAGTTTAATGTAAAGCGTTGTTAATTGAATTTATATCCGATAGTCTTCGGTGTAAATAATAACGCGCTGAACCACAGATGGAGGAGGCTATATATACCTTTATAAATTAAAGGCTATATTTTTTTGACCTTTTTGTGCACTTATGCTTTTAGGCTTGCTGTTTTTAATAAAAGTTGTTGGAGTAAATCTTAATTGATACTAAGTAGATTCAGAATTACGTAAAATGAAGAGGTTTGTTTATAATGCCAATTGCAAGAGATTCCCAAGTTGAAGAACGAGCCATTTTAGCCGCTGCAAACCTAATTGCTGCAAGCGCTAGGACTGCGCCTAAGGCCCGTGGAGTTGACAACATCAAAACAGCCGTCGTTTATGGCGAGGAAAAAGACCAGTTAGCAGACATGATGGAGCGGCGAATGGAACGAAAGAGAAATCCTCTTCAAGCATTTAAAAGAGACGCTCAATCAGTAAGAAAATCACCCGTAATAGTGCTTATCGGGGTTAAAGGAACATCACCTAAGATTCCTGAAAATCCGCTTAATTGTGGAGCTTGCGGCAACGCATCTTGTGCAGACTTTATCAAAGTTCAGAAAAAGAAGGGTGAAGATTATACAGGCCCAATATGTATTTTTGAGGCAATGGACCTAGGAATCGCATTAGGGTCTGCAGTAAAGATGGCAAGTGAGCTAAACATCGATAATAGAATTATGTACACTGCTGGTGCAGCAGCAAAGGATCTGCAACTTTTGGACGCAGATGTTATAGTTGGGATTCCGCTTTCAATGACTGGAAAAAACATCTTTTTCGACAGATAAAAAATCCACGTTTACACTTTTTGAACACTGATTTAGAAATCTTTTAAGAATTCGTCAATCTTCTCTTCAGCGTATAGTTTGCCAAGCCAATCCACAATTCGTGTTCTACATTTCTTTTTTCCTTGCATAATTTGTAAAATTTCCTGAGCTACTTCCTCAATTGTTTTTCCTGTAACATTGATTTCGCAAACCTTGTTAACGCCACATTTTTTTATTGCATTATATAGGCAAACGTCCAGAATCTCTGCTGCAAGATTCTCATGTATTTTATCGTTTCCGTATTCGCGGTTTCTCAGTGTTTCTCTTAACTCTTCTGGGTCGCGTCTTAACACAAAGACCTTGCTTACGTATTTTTTGGAAACAACGTCGACTGCGTAATGGCCTTCGACAATCAACGTTTTTGTAGAGCACGCGATGATTTTCCTAATTTGGTTCGAAACTTTCTTTAAGTCAGCAACAAATGTTTGCCTTTTCTTATCAATTTCGGTGTACAACTTTTCTTTCTTCACCAATTCGCCTACGGAAACCAATTCCGCGCCAATCTTAGATGCTAATATCTCTGAAACAACCGTTTTTCCAACTCCAGGGGTTCCAGTGATAATAACTACACTAGGGTTATTGTACAATTTTGAATGGTGGCTCTCCATTTTCTTCATCCTTTTTAAATAGAAATACGTGGTGCCAAGTAATAATGGATTTCTCTTAGATTTCTCAAGGACCACAAAATAATGTTTAACTGGCCAAAAAGTTATGTTAGATAACCTATAGACTCAAAGTTCATAATAATTATATATATTTTTGAAAAATATTTTCGATATAGAGAAAATCGACATATCTATGTGGTATTCTTTAATGAATCAAGAAATTGAGGTTATTCCAGTTACTGCTGAAGAAATTATTTGGCTACTAGGTGCACTAACATATGATGAGATGGAAAGAATTTTAGACGACATAAAAGCGTTGAGAAAAGAAAGAATTTTCAATAAAATATTAGTTTTAGTGAACAATCCAAAAAACGTTAGATAAACAAAAAAATTATTACAGCACCGATAATTATTTTCCTAACCCAAATTTTATGCGAGTTTCTTCTTTAATGGTTCTGAGGACTATCGCTGTCTCCGTGCTGGTGACGCCTTCTATTTCCCCAATTTGATCAATGAGTTTTGCCAATTCCTCACGATTTTCAGCACGTATCTTGGCTATAACATAGAAGGTTCCAGTAACGTCGTAAACTTCGTACACGTCCTCCATGTTCTGCAAAGAGTCAAGAACAATTTGCATCTTTTTAGGATTTGCATTGATTAAGACAAAAGCAGCCAAGTTTTTTCCTAAAAGTTCTGGAGAGACTAATGCTGTGAACCTCTTAATTACGCCTTTTTCCATCAGTTTTTTTATTCTTGCAAAAATAGTAGCCTCGCTTACTTCTGTTCTTTCTGCAATTTTCCTTAGCGGTGTCCTAGCGTCGTCTTGAAGAATTTCCAGAATTATCCTATCAACATCATCGAGATTTTCATCCATACTTCATCATTCCACAAACCTTTATTTAATACTGATACTTTGACCTCTATAATTAAAGAAATATTAGAATAATATATATATTTCTAAAAATTTTTTATTTTTCCGAAAAGTTTATAAGAAAATATTCAATTTCCTATTGAAACAAGATAAGGAGGAATATACCTTCCAAATAAAATGTCCAGAATGTGACGCTGACATCGAAGTTCCAGACGACGTTATTTCAGGTGAAATTGTTAGCTGCCCAGACTGCGGGATGGATTACGAGGCAAAGATTGGCGCTGACGGTAAGGTTGTCCTTGAACAGGCAGAGATAGAAGGTGAAGATTGGGGCGAGTAGAAACCAATGAGTAAAATAGGGCTAATGTTTGACAGAATCAGATGGGACGAAAAGTCTCTAATTCGAGCTGCAACTAAGGCTGGTGTGGACTTAAATCTCGTTGATTCAAAAACAATTTACATAGATACAAGTGTTAACCCAGAAAAGATAATAGCTGAATACGGTGAAATCGTTATCCAACGCTGCGTTAGCTATTTTAGAGGACTGCATGGAACTGCAATTCTTGAAAATTCCGGGATACATGTGATCAACAATTTCAATGTTTCGCTCACATGTGGCAATAAGCTGTATACGACTCTTGCTTTAACAAAGGCAGGAATTCCAACACCGAAAACTTTGGTTGCTTTCACTGAAGAGGGCGTATATAAAGCTCTTGAAAAACTTGGATACCCAGCTGTTTTGAAACCAGTTATAGGAAGCTGGGGTCGCCTAATAGCTTTAGTTCGAGATAAAGACTCAGCCCAAGCCATTGTTGAGTCAAGAGAGCAGATGAGTAATGCTCTGCTTCAAATTTATTACCTTCAGGAATACGTAAAGAGACCCCCAAGAGACATACGTACACTTGTCATTGGAGACGAAGTAGTCGCCGCGTCCTATAGATATTCTCCCGAGGATGAATGGAGAACAAACGTAGCAAGAGGAGGAACAAGCGAACCTTGCCCAATTACAAACGAACTGGAAAATATAGTGTTAAAAGCAGCTAAAGCAGTGGGAGGAGGCATCTTGGCAGTTGACTGCATGGAATCTCCTGATGGAATTATGGTACATGAAATCAACAGCACAGTTGAGTTCAGAGGGCTATATTCAGCAACAAAGGTTGACATCCCATCCAAAATGATAGACTATGCAGTTGGAGTGGTTAAAAAATGAAAGTTTCAATTGTTGGCGCTTCCGGATATGTCGGCGGAGAGCTACTCCGGATATTATTAGGACATCCAAACGTTGAGATTGCAGATGTCACATCAAACAGTTATGCCGGCGAATTTGTACATAGAGTTCACCCGAATTTGAGAGGGCAAACAAGCCTGAAATTTGTAATGTCAGACCCACAAAAAATCGCAGGTAGCTGCGACCTGATATTTGTTTCAACTCCGCACGGCGTATCGTCGGGTTTTATGTCTCAACTCTTAGAAACAGGACAAAAAGTAATAGACCTCAGCGCAGATTTTAGACTAAAAAATCCGGATTACTACGTAAAATGGTATGGGTGGAACCATAAATGCCCCGAATTGTTAGAAAAAGCAGTCTATGGCTTACCTGAACTTCATAGAAAAGAAATTGAAAAGGCGCATCTTGTGGCAAATCCTGGCTGCATGGCTGCAACAGGTATTTTAGCTTTAGCACCGATTGTTAAAACAGAGTTTATTGAGAAAGACAGAATTGTCGTTGACTTCAAGGTAGGCTCGTCTGGTGCAGGTGGAAAACCTTCATTATCATCACATCACCCTGAACACTACAGCGTGGTTAGACCATACAAGCCTGTTGGTCACCGTCACACAGCAGAGTTAGAGCAAGAACTCAGCATGGTGGCAGGCGAAAGAGTTCAAGTTGCCATGTCCGCACACGCTGTTAACATGGTTCGGGGAATCTTAGGAACGTGTCACGTCTTTCTCAAAAATCCTATCATGTTAACTGACATTTGGCGTCTGTACCGCGGCTTCTACGGTCAGGAGCCTTTCATAAGACTTGTCCACGACAAAAAAGGGGTTTTTAGATATCCTGACCCTAAAATTGTTGTGGGCTCAAATTACTGCGACATAGGTTTCGAGATTGATGAGTACGCGAACAGGATAGTGTTGCTCTCTGCCCTTGACAACTTAATGAAGGGCGCAGCTGGAACTGCAGTTCAAAATATGAACATAATGTGTGGTTGGGACGAAAAACTGGGATTGACCAGCGCAGGGTTGCATCCGATCTAGGGTGACAAATCTTGATTGTCGCAAAAATGGGCGGCGACATCTTTAGTAAAGGGCTTAACGAAAGCCTTGCTAACGACATTAAAAAAATTGTTGAACGCGAGAAGCTTGTCATTGTGCATGGAGGTGGAGACGAGGTTACATCCATAGCTGAGAAGCTTGGTAAACCTCAAACCTTCATCGTGTCTCCTGGCGGCGTAAAAAGCAGATACACTGATGCGGAAACCGTTGAAATTTTCACTATGGTTATGGCGGGCAAAATCAACAAGACAATAGTCCGCTGGCTTCTAAGCAAAGGAGTAAAGGCTGTAGGCTTAGCTGGCTTAGATGCAGGAATGCTCAGAGCGGAACGTAAGAAAAAGCTTGTAATAGTCGACGAACACAACAGGAAACGAATAATAGACGGAGGATACACTGGGAAAATTTCCAAAGTTGACACCGAACTTATCACTTACCTTGCTGAAAAAGGATTTGTTCCAGTTATTTCTCCAGTTGCCCTCGGAGAAGAATTTGAGTTTTTAAACGTGGATGCTGACAGGGCGGCTGGACAAATCGCTGGAGCACTAAAGGCCAACAAAATTGTTTTTCTTACCGATGTCGAAGGGCTTCAATTGAAAGGCACTCTAGTAAGGATCTTGTCTATAAATGAGGCGGAAAAAGTTTTGCCAAAGATTGGTGCTGGAATGGACAAGAAAGTCTTAGCCTCCATCGAAGCATTAAAAGCCGGAGCAAAAGAGGCCATAATTTCTTCTGGTTTAGCTGTGGAACCCATTTCTGACGCATTATGCCACAAAAACGGAACAGTGATAACCTTTGAATGAGGCACAAATTAAAGCATCTGAAGACGCGTATTTGGCAAGGGTTTACCAAAAGTTTCCTGTTACCATCGTGAAGGGTAAGGGAGCAACGGTTTGGGACGTAAACGGGAAAGAATACATTGATTGTATGAGCAGTTATGGCGTAAGTCTGGTTGGTCACTGCCACCCGAAGGTTGTGGCTGCAATAAAAGAACAAAGTGAAAAGCTGATTTCATGCCACAGCTCATATTACAACGACAAAAGAGCCGAATTGCTTCTGAAACTCGAAAAAATCGTTCCGAAAAAACTGAACAAGGTTTTCCTCTGCAACAGCGGAGCAGAATCAGTTGAATGCGCCTTAAAGGCTGCTGTGAAGTACACTGGAAAAACCGAAATTATAAGTATGATGAGAGGTTTTCACGGAAAGACTCTTGGAGCCTTGTCTGCAACCTATAATCTAAAGTATCGAGGAGCCTTCCAGCAGCTTATGGACCAAAACTTCAAGTTTGTTCCGTTTGGTAAGGCGGAAAAAGTTTATGAAGCCATCACTGAAAAAACGGCGGCAGTAATAGTTGAGCCGGTTCAAGGAGAGGGCGGCATACACGTTGCTCCCGAAGGTTATTTAGAGGAGGTTAGAAAAATCTGCAACGAGAAAAATGTTATCCTCATATTCGACGAGGTTCAAACAGGGTTCGGACGAACAGGAAAAATGTGGGCTGGCGAACATTGGGGAGTTACGCCTGACGTAATGTGTGTTGCGAAATCGATGGGTGGAGGAATGCCGATTGGCGCCACAATTGCAAAGGAAGAGATAATGGATTCCCTTGAAGTGGGAGAGCATTCAAGCACCTTCGGTGGGAACCCTCTTGCTTGTGCAGCTGCATGTGCAACGATTGATGTAATCGTTGAAGAGAAATTAACGGAAAGAGCACGTTCACTCGGAGAGAGATTCAAAAAGATTCTGCAAGAAATGGTTGAGAGCCATCACGTTTTAAGAGAAGTTCGAGGCTTAGGCTTAATGATTGGGCTTGAATCAAGAACCTTCATCGGCGATGTGCTGTTAAAAGCTATTGAGAAAGGGTTACTGCTGCTGTATTCTGGGAAAAACATAATTCGCTTCCAGCCTCCTCTCGTCATTGAAATGGGCCAATTAGAAAAGGCAGTTAAAATTTTGGACCCCATCATTGCTGAGGAAGATAAGAAAAATCTTAATGTATGATGAAATTTTTTTATATGGGATATGGAGTTTAAACGCATGGACAACGAAGCCTCGATTCGGCTACTTCAAGACATGCTTGAAATCTACAGTCCAAGTGGAAAAGAACAAAAGTTAGCGAATTTCCTAAAAGATGAGATTGCTAATCTAGGCTTTGAAAACGTTCGCACTGACGACGCAGGAAACATTTATGGAGAAATAGGTTCAGGAAGCCCAAGCATTCTTCTTTGTGGACACATGGATACCGTTGCAGGTTGGATTCCAATAAAAAGAGAAGAGGATTTGCTGTATGGAAGGGGAGCTGTCGACGCGAAGTCTTCTTTAGCAGCAATGATTTCAGCATCTCAAACCCTAAAACCTATTAGGAAGACGGGTAAAGTTATTGTCGCAGGCGTTGTTGAAGAGGAGAGCACCGCCAATGGAATTCGCCAGTTGCTTCGTGAAAACTTGGATGTAAACTATGCAATTTTTGGTGAACCAAGCGGCGTAAAGAACATTACATTTGCTTACAAAGGTAGAGTCAGCCTAAAAATAAAATTTCAAACAACATCAGGCCACATTGGAGCCCAACATCTACTTGACAATGCTGTTGAAAAAGCCTTTGAACTTTGGAACGAAATTAAGACCGAATTGAATGATAAGTGGAGCCAAAATGGAATTTTCGACTCGGTTACTACTTGTTTGGTTAAAATCAGAAGTCAAAGAACCTCTGGCGGCGTCCCAGATGTTTGTTTTTTAGATTTTGACCTTAGGTTGCCACCTTATGTAACAACCGATCAAAGCATCAAAGCAGTCAGAGATGTTTTCACAAAATATAAAGAGAAGAATCCGAACGTCTCAATTTCTCACCACGTTGTAGACAGGATTGAGCCTTTTATGGCGGACAAGAACACGCTTTTAATGAAAGCCCTTGAAAGAGCGATATTGGAAACCGTTGGGGAACCTTTCAAGTTTCTTAAGAAGACGGGGACAGGTGACATGAACATTTTTGGAGCCGAAGTGAAGGTTCCTGTCGCAACATATGGACCGGGCGATTCAAGTCTAAGTCACACGGAAAACGAACGAATCAAACTTTCAGAGTACCTAACAAGCATTCAAGTTTATAAAAGGGCAATTGAGCACCTCTTTTCATGGCATAAACATGCATAGAACTGCTTTTTTCATAATTGAACATTATGCTGGCATCGGGGAAAAAGCTAAACCTTTTAGCCTTCTTGCGTTCCATGACTGTATAGAGTGGAGTCTTCAGTTGTGAGGTTAAGTGGATGGCAGCTATTTTTCCAATTCAAGACGAAAACAGGCCTTCACGAAAACCGTTTGTTAACTGGGGACTCGTAGCAATCAACGTGGCAGTTTTTCTTTTTCTCTTTTTTCAGCCGTATCGTCAGTACGATTATTTTTACACGTTTGGTGCCGTTCCCTCTGACATTATTCAGGGAAAAAACTTTTGGACCTTGGTTACACACATGTTTTTTCATGCTGACATGTGGCACATAATAGGAAACATGATTTTCCTCTGGGTTTTTGGCGATAATGTTGAAGACACTTTTGGTCACGTGAAGTACTTGCTTTTTTACCTCTCAGGAGGAATATTTGCAGAGTTCACTCACATTGCATCGGCGTTAATTTCACAACAAATGAACATGGGGCAAAATCTCTTTATTCCGACAATCGGAGCATCGGGAGCTATTGCATCAGTGTTGGGTGCTTATATTATTCTTTTTCCGCACGCTCGGATAAAAACCGTTGTCTACGTGATCTATATAATATCGTTTACGAGTATCCCCGCTTTCTACTATCTTGGATTTTGGTTCATCTACCAAGTTTTAATGGGGCTGGGTATGTTCATCGGCACATCTTCTTCTGTGGCATTCTGGGCTCATGTAGGAGGTTTCATTTTTGGGTTGGTTGTCATGAAAGTTGTGGGCGTTGAAAAGATGAGAAAAAGATATCTTATGCGTAGGGAACAGCCAGTGTCGACGGTTTCTACTCCTCTAGTCGTTACGCCGCTTGTGGATGTTATAGTGGATGAAGACAGAGTCACAATACTGGCTAATATGCCTGGTTTAGATCCACGTAACATTAAGATCGAAGTTTCTGAAAGTTTGGTTGTTATATCTGCGGAATATGTGGATTTGAGGTTTTACAAACAAATCGTTCTTCCAGTTAGGGTCATACCTAGAGTTGAAAATGCACTTTACAACAACGGCGTACTAAGCTTTTCATTACCTAGGATGTGAAGCAATTATTCTGCATTTGAATGTGGAATTATCTTATTGTGATTTTCAATGTTTGGCCTTTCTTTATTGAAATTGAACCCAAGATAACCTCTATGCTCTTTTTATCTCTTTTCACATCAACCATAATCTTTTTGTTGTCTAACGTGGCTTCGGCGATGTTTCTTTTTGCGTTAACTTTGGGAAGTTCAAGAGTATCTAAGTTTAATGAGCCATATTTAAGCTCTAAATTGAATGTAGCTTCATTATCGCCAATTTTATGAGCGTATAATCCCCAACCCGTTGCTGTTGAAAAAAAGGTTCTAAAGTCTTTTTGGTATATTTTTGGCACAAATCCTAACCGTTTTTTAGACGCTAAACATTTGTATCCTGTCAACGCTAGTAAAAGAGCGTAGCTTGCCATCGAACGGGCGTAATGGTGACCACACTCAAATTCGTCCCAAGGATTTCGCCTATCTCCCCTATGACGGTCACGTACACCTTTAGATATGCTTAATCCTTCCTTTATCATTCCTTCATAAATCATGTGACTAGCAACTTGATATTCTATGCCACACCAAACTTCATCAGCAAAATAGAAAGCATATCCAGGACGTTCTCCTCTTGGCCATGTGCAGATTACCAGACCAGCCTCGTCATTAACTGCGTAAATCCTTAAAAGACATGGGTGGTTTGACAGATCAGGCTTCCAATTATACTTGAATATTGAACGTAACGCTTTTTTGACGTTAGTCGGCTTATAAAGGTATCCCAAATCAAGCATATGCAAATACCATTGACCTATCATTTGATCTGAAAGGCACCCTTTCCCAAACTGCCATTTTGGCCACTCCTTGAAAATATCATCCTTGCCATGTTTTTCTGTTAACTCTTGATAGTGTTTAGGCCAGATCAAGTGCGCATTTGGATTAACTTTTTGCTCATAATATTCGCCGTTGAAAAGGTTTTCATCCATCCATCTTGAGCCCTTTTTAAAAATTCTGAGATATTTTCGAGCCTCCTCTTTTTCGCCAAAATGTTCTGCTATTTTTTGCGCAGCTCGCAAAGCAGCAAGATATAGGCTTCCCATCATCGTGTTCGGTCCGTAAAACTCAATGTCATAAGTATTGTGCTGCATTCCCTCCATGACGCCGTCTCTATCAGCATCCCAGTACTTCCAAGCGAACTCTATCAGCTTCTTGGCGGTAGGCCAGACAGACCTTAACCACCTCTCATCTCCTGATATCAGCCATTCACGATAAACCTGAAGAACCGTACCCATCTGGCCGTCCGCAGCTGGATGAAAGTATGGTTTAGCCTTGGTTCCTAAGGGCAAGGGCATACGGAAGGTCATGAAACCATCATTTTCAACCGAATTGGCAAAATGCGCCTCCAACATGGACCTTTGAAGATTTGGAAAAAGGTAAGGTAGAGCTTGGGCATAATTCCAAACATGAGTACATGAACCTTCACAACAGCCGCAAGTGTTGCTGGAGCCTTCAAATCCGTAAAAAGTCCCATCTTCAAGCCGAAGACAAGTCGTTGACTTTAAAGTGGAAAGCTGGGAACTAACCGCGTCCAGAACATGAGCGGGTAATGTTGAAGAAAATAATAGGTTCCTAAACAGCCTTGTCTCTTCTAAGAGACGTTCAAAGTTTAGAGATGAGTACTTAGCGACGTCCCATGCGTCCTTCCATAGGGTTGCGTAGTAGTTTTTCCAAACAGCTTTTTTATGCTTACCAGAACCAGCCCAGAACTGTTCGTAATTTGGGAAATGCCAGGCGAGAATGAAAACAACTTGGGCTTTTCCCCGTGGCTCAATAGTTATATTAACTGCCACGGTTCCAGTATCAGTGCCGCCGGCTTCTTTCGGTAAACACCCTTCTGGACTATTAAGTATTTCCCAAAACTTAGATAACCTTGCGTCTTTCCAGCGAGTCCAGACTGACGAGTTGAGACTGGTTGTTGCGAGAACCATTGAACCATATTTTGGCGACTCAACTGAAACCTTAGCATTAGTAAGATAGAGGCCAGTGATTTGGCCTTCTTTTCTCGCTTCGTTAACTCGTCCGTCGGAACCTTGATCACCAATTATGTTGGTTAGATTGCCATATACTGTTGCTGAAATTTTCTTGTCACTGGTATTTTCAAAATTGTAAATAAAGAATGCAACAGGAATGCTTGAATCTTTGTCATTCAAAGGAATAAAGGGATTAAAGGCTTCTAAAATAACCCTGACAGGAACATCAGGGTCTTCCAGTTTCAAAGTAGCAATTGGGAATGTTCCAATAAATGTTGCCTTTCTAAAATGTGGCAACCCTTGACCAAGTTCATTTTTATCATGAGAAGAAACAAGTGAGTGTCCTTCGCCAACGTAAGAACCGCCAACTGGTCCTTGCAGTACCTTGATTATCGAGGGTTTTTCAGGCGTATTAACTCTTAATGTAAAGAAGGCGCGTGGAACAA
The DNA here is from genome assembly GCA_018397055.1 of Candidatus Bathyarchaeota archaeon. Lineage (GTDB taxonomy): Archaea > Thermoproteota > Bathyarchaeia > Bathyarchaeales > DTEX01 > JAGTRI01. The sequence continues at coordinate 15,039 of JAGTQS010000040.1, forward strand.
CAAATCCTTTGGCTGGCTTATTCATGATTTCCCAGTCTCGA
>JAGTQS010000041.1:0-12274 GCA_018397055.1 Candidatus Bathyarchaeota archaeon
GCACCACAACCGTTCAAGAAGTTTCCTGAGTTACGAACTAAACACAGGAAGGATAAACCATGAAGCCCAAGCTACTACGTTGGAACAGCAGAACACCTCTCAACAGAAACAAAACGCAAATACATCGAAGAACAAAAAACGCAACCCACCCACCCTATAAAGAAAGGTGGTCTTCTTGCTAAGCCTATATAAAAGGTAAAAATATAGATGAGCATAACCGCGTTTAAAGACTGTTTTGTATGGTATAGAGTAGAATCCACATAAAAATCCATGTTATAACGTATATGCCTGCTCCTGTTTTTGTGATTGTTGTTAGATTTTCGACTTTTTCGATAAATATGCGCCTTAAAAGCCAGTCTGCGCTGAAATAGACCATTAGGCTTACGCCGATACCTGCTATGATGTTGTTTACATCCAGTGCTAGGCATAGGACAGCTGTAAGTATTCCAAGCGCAATCTTAATTGTGTAGATAATGCTTAATGTTTCCAATTATGTATCTTCCTTAGGTGTCTGTATTGAAGGAGGAGATGAACAGCTTCGACATCGCAGCGGTCACCGTTGAGTTAGACCATAAACTTAAAGGCTTCAGAGTTGATAACATTTACCAAATAAATCCTAAAACCTTACTTTTAAACCTTCATGGAAAAGAGGGCGCTCGCAGCAAACTTTTGATAGAGGCAGGGAGAAGGGTCCACATTACTTTTTACGAAATGAAGAAGCCCTCAAAGCCAACTGGGTTCTGCATGGTTCTTAGGAAATACCTGCGAAACAGCGTGGTTGAGAAGGTTGAACAGCACGGGTTTGAACGGATCATTGAGTTGAGCATTCTGGGTAGGGGTAAACAGTGCCGTCTTGTAATTGAGGTTTTTGGCAACGGAAACATCATTCTTGTGGATTCAAATGGAAAGATAGTGCAAGCCTTAAGTTACAAAAGAATGCGGGATAGAAACGTTCTTCGAGGAGAAAACTTTCATTACCCACCTCAAGTCGGCCTAGACCCGAGAATTCTTGACCGCCAAAAATTGGGCGATTTAAAAAATTACGGGTCAACTGAGGTTGTTAAGGCTCTTGCCAGGTTCTTAGGTATCGGCGGTTTTTACGCTGAGGAAGTTCTCCTTCATTCTGGGTTACCTAAGAATAAACCATGCGATTCTCTTAGCACTGAAGAACTCGATGTTCTTTTTAAGAGTTTACGAAGACTTTTTTCTTTAGTTCAAGCTGGACATTTTGAGCCGTATGTTTATTTTGATGAAAACGGAAAGATGGTTGATGTTGCCCCTTTTCTTTTAAGGAGATACGGGAATTTTAAACGTGTTCAGTTCGACGAGTTTAACAGGGCTTTGGACGAGTTTTATTCGAAAACTTCCATTGAAACACAAATTCAGGTTGTCAAAGACTACGCTGAGCATGAGATAGCGAGGCTTGAAAGAATTCTTAAAGATCAAGAGGAGACGCTGCGTGAATCTAAACAAAAAGCTGAAACTTATAGGAAAATTGGCGATTTAATATACCAGCATCTTGGGGATTTTCAGCTTCTTCTCGAAAAGGTAATGACGGAAAAAAGAGGCGGCAAAAACTGGAAAGAAATATCTGAGGCTATAATGAAGGAGAAAAGTGAATTTAGGGCGCCTTCCATTTATTTTAGGGGTCTTAACCCGCAGACTTTGGAGCTTCAGGTTTCGGTTGACTCTCAGTCTTTTAGTTTGAACCTTAGGCTTTCAGCGCAAAAAAACGCTGCTGAGTATTATGAGTTGGCGAAGAAGGCGGAAAAGAAGGCTGAAGGCGCCCAGAAAGCTATTGAAGCGACAAGGGAACAAATGGAAAAAGCGAGGCTTCTGGGGACTGAAAAGATTGAGAAGGCTTCTGTATTGTCTCATGTTGGTAGGAGAAGGGAGTGGTTTGAGAAGTTCCGTTGGTTCTACTCGTCACAAGGGCTCCTCGTGATTGGCGGCAGGGATGCAACAACAAACGAAATTATTGTCAAAAAACACGTTGAGCCGGGCGACATTGTTTTCCACGCTGAGATTCAGGGAGCGCCATTTGTCGTGATTAAAACCGGGGGGGCAGCGCCTTCGGAGCAAACAATTAAGGAGGCAGCTACGTTTGCAGCCTCTTATTCAAGCGCTTGGAAGGTTGGTGTGTCTTCTGTTGATGTGTATTGGGTTCGGCCTGAACAGGTTAGTAAAACTCCTCCTTCAGGTGAATTTTTGCCAAAAGGCGCCTTCATGATTTACGGGACTAAGAACTATGTTAAAGGTGCAGTTCTAGAGGTTGCAATAGGCCTAATTAGCGATGCTCAGAACCTCAGAGTTATAGGTGGACCGCCGGAATCTGTTGCTCATTATACTGGAAACTTTGTTCAACTGGTTCCGGGAAGAGAAACCAGCGGGAAACTTGCAAAACAAATACGTGAGAGACTTGCGAGTTTTTCGTCAGAGAAAATTAGGCGTGAGGTTCAAAAGCTGCCTTTGGAGGATATTCAGTGGTTTATCCCGCCTGGCGGCGGAACCTTAAAATAGATGATGATAGGAACCGTGTTTTTCTTGTTTTGTGCTTGTTGTTGAGAGGGGAAGGGTATATATAGTCGGGTCAGCTTTCTTGGCCATCCTTCCTGTTTCGCGGTTGCTACGTGCGCCTTGAGAAATTTTTTCTTTATATAGGCTCTGTGGAAACAATGTGGAACTGTGGATTACGTGGCTGTGCCTAGAATCTTCCTCTACTGAGGTTGTAGCTGTTCTTGCGTATTTTTATTGTTTTTTATTTTATTAGATTTTTTAGTGTTTTTTGCTGGCTTTTGGTTTTAACGGTTTTTGTTGGATTGTTACATTAGGTTTCCGTATTTTGCGTTGTTTATTGATAGGGCGATGTTTTCTACGCCTGCGAGTTTTCCGTACTCGTTTCCTATATTGTTTTGTATTGTGACGTAGTAGGCGGCGAAGCTTTCTCGAGTGAAAACTTTGAGGCTTTCGTTGTATGCTTCTATCGCCTTTTCTGAATACTTGTTTCTATTTTGTTCTTCGAAGTCTGCTAGTTTGCTGTATGTGTTGCCAAGATTGAATTGGATTATGGCGTACTCCACGGGAAATTGGTCTATTGCGTTTGACTTTAGAGCCTCATTATAGGCTTCTATGGCTTTTTTGTAATTTTCTGCTTTGTCTTTTATGTCGCCTAATCTGACGTATATGTTTGCTAAGTTGCTTTGAATCATGGCGTATAATTTTGGTGAACGCTCTATGTCGCAGGCTTTAAGTGACTGTGTGTATGCTTCTATGGCTTTTTCGCAGTATCTAACGATGTCTTTTTGGTCTCTTTCTACATTATTGCCTTCAACTTTCAAATTCGCCACGTCTTCTCCTAAAACACTATTTTTTTATTGTCTATAGGCATAACAAATATTAGCAATATGAACTGTCTGTCCAGACCACTGGTCAACATTTCAATGTTTGGTTAAATGAAAAATTATAAAAGGACTTATATTGTAATCTGAAATCGGTTGTCGCTTTGAGCAGTAAAAGTCAAAGGGTAATAGCACTGAGTTTTGCTTCATTCTGCGTCTGGCTTTCTTTCTCGGTTCTAATGTACATAATATTGTTCATTAATCAGCAGGAAATCATGCGCATCAAGGTTAACGTTGAGGGCCAGCTGCTTGAAAGCCTCGTAGGCTGGGAGTTAACAAGGCAAGTTCTTTGGGCCGCTCTAATTATTCCATGTCTAGTCGGCATTTTTTTCACTGTGCATCGGTTGAAAGAAAAAAATTCTACCTACAATGCCTATCTTCTATATATTTTGTATTTTGGGTTCATTTTTGCCTTTGAATATTGCATCCTAAGGCTGATTTGGTCCTATCAGGTTACCCGCGTGTATGAGGTTTTGTTAGGGATGTCCTTTACTGGAACAGACGCCGTTCAAAACTTCCTATTCACTCCGTCTGGAGTCATGAGCGATTACGGAATAATTGTAATTTCAACGTTACTTGGTGTCACAGCAGCACTTTTCTTCTTTCTTGTGCAAATCGGAGGCCACAGGAAAGAGGTTTTAAAAGAAAAGATTGTAGAAACGCCTGAGCCTATTATAAAGAGGCTGGACATCAGTATAGATTTAGAAAAAATCAGAGGCATCGGACCAATAATGGCTGAAAAACTATTCAAAGCAGGTATTAAGAGCCTAAAAGATTTAGCTAACTCCGACCCTAAGAAGGTGGCGGATGCGTTGAACATCTCAACCGAGAGCGCAGGCGTCTTTATTAACGTAGCAAAGTCTTTGACAAAAGCGCAGAAACCCTCAGAAACAACATGAACAATGTAAAATCCGATTTTGGCAAGATGCGCCTTAATCGTTTTGCTGAATAATTTGTAATTTGGAAAGTGTTTTATGCAAAGTTTAAATTTTATTGAAATATATGTTGAGTCAACATTCTCTTGGAGCGAGGAAACTTGTCACAAACACGCTCTGAAAACACGAGCGAAGAAGTCCCATACATTGAAAAGTTTGAACCACAGGCAATAGGTATTCTTAGAAAAAACGCTGAAAACAAAGAAAAGGTTAAGGAGCTATTAGAAAAATATGCAGAGCGATACTCGGCCGAGCTTAATTCTTAAGTTAGAAAACGTCGGTCCACTTAAACAGTTTCAGATCGAAATTAAGCATGGAATAAACATCATCCGGGCGCCTAACGCCTCTGGAAAAACTAGCCTTGTTCGTGGCTTAGCATCCATGTTTAGTAACCAGGTTCCTCCATCTCATCTACTTTCCTTAGATGAGGTGTATGGAAAAATTACTGTTCAATTTGACGAAAAAACTTATGTGAAAAAGCTTAGGAGAACGTCTTCGGGGTCTGTCGTGGCGTCTGGAACGATGCTTCCGTTTTCTGACTCTAGAGCTTTCGATGCGTGCGTAGCGATGGCTGAAACGAGTGTTGTTCACAAAATAGCTGGAGGTGGAACGGTTTTCCGAGAATACCTAGAAATATTGTCCTATGGTAAATATTACAGCACCATCATATCAGCAGCACAAGAGCTCATAAACGATATTAGTAGGGAGCTGGCTGGCCCAAGCTTCGAAAGATTTGAGTCTATTCCCCTTTTAGTGACAGAACTGACCAACCTATACTTGAGACGTGAACAGGTTGAAACAAAAATATCTAATCTTAAAGCGGGTCGAGAGGATAATGTCAAAGACGCCATAAAGAAAAAGCAGGAAACAGAGGTTAAGCTCATAGAAGAGGAAAACGGTTTGTCCATTCTTAAGACGGAGCTGCATCGTGAAGAAGAAAAAATGAAACAGCTAAAGGAGTTTCTTGAGCTCACCGACGACTCTGCTAAGGTTGCGGCTCGACTTAGAGAAAGCATCGCAAGTTCTAAGAAGAAACATAAAGAGCTTCATAAAGCAATTGCGAAAAAATCGAAGCACGTTGCATACCTTAAAGAAGAAGTAGCAAGGTTAGAAAAAGAGTGCGAAGAAAAACTTTCGCTTGAATCTGAGGAGCTGAAAGCCTTAGAAGAGGAAGCTAAACGTATAGACGAAGCCATAAACCTTAAGGAAGAAGCAATTCAGCAGGCTGAGAAAGTTCCAGAATATGACCCTAAGTATGGCGGACAGCTTGTCGTTGAGATCCGTAAAGACTTGGCTAACAGAATAGAGTGGCTAAACAAAGTAGTCGATTACTATCAAGACAAGTACATGAGACGCATGGCCTCGGCTAAACTAAGATTCAACAGAAACATCAACAGAGCCTTCAAAGAACTTATGTTAAAAGGATTTGAAAACATCTTCCTAGACCAAGACTTTAGACTTAACATTATCCGAGAAAACGGCGTCCACCAACCCATCGAAACCCTAAGTGCATCTGAGAAACTTACAGTAAGTCTGATGTTGATGCTTGCGGCCAAGGAAACCTTTCTCCCTGATTTTCCATTCTTCGTTCTGGATGAGCTGACGTTAAGTTATGACGCTGCAAGGTTTAGGCAAATTCTGAATTATGTGCAGCGACGTGTGCCTTATATTGTGGTAACGGCTTTAACCTCAGAAGAAAAAGGAGAACCAACTGTTACGTATGAATCTTAATATTAATTAGGAATATAAGAAAACTTATGGTCATATTCTAATTTAATGGAAAGTGACGATGTTGAGTTCGTGGAAAACTTCGTTTGAAAAGATCCGTTCGGAACTTGAATTAGCCAAAAGGAAAAAACAGACACTCGACGAATTATTAGCTAAGAACAGAATGTCGCGACCTACGTATGAGCACCTTGTAGGAAGCCTGAACGAGAACATATCAGAGTTCGAGTCTCACAAAAAAACTTTGCAGCAAAAAATGAACGAGAGAGCCGAAGAACTAAAGAGTCAGGCTGAACTATTGAAGTTGTTTCTCGCAACCTTAGAAATGAAGAACATAGCAAAAGAGGTAAAATCTGAAACCTACGAAAAAAATAAGCAAGTGTTTGAGCTCGGACTTGAGGCGACAGAAAACGAGCTGGCAGAAATCAATAATGCCCTAACAAAAATATCTTAAATACTTGCGGAAATCTGAATTTACTTAAGAAAAATCGTGGAGCTAAAATTGCTTGGAAAAACTGGCAATTCAAGGCGGCAAACCTGTTTCTGAAAAAGAAATTCCAATAGCGAAACCTTTGTTTATTGAGGAAACCGTTCAGGACATAGTTGAAGTTCTAAAATCTGGGCACCTAACACAGGGCCCAAAAACGGCGCAGTTCGAGATAGAATTCAGGGAAAAAGTCGGTGCTAGATACGCTTACGCTGTTAGTTCAGGAACCGCTGCTTTGCACGCTGCGTATGCTACCGTCCTAAAGCCTAAAGAAGAGGTTATTGTTCCAAACTTCACCTTCATCGCCACCGCCAGCACAGTAGTGTTCGCTGGGGGGAGACCAGTTTTCGCAGACATTGACGAAGAGACGCTAACAGTTGACCCAGAGGACGTTAAGGAAAAAATCACACCAAAAACTAGAGCCATAGCTCCAGTGCACATTTTTGGGAACGCCGCTAACATGAAGACGCTTGGCGAGATAGCAGAAGACCACGGCCTATACTTGGTTAACGATGCAGCGCAGGCCCATGGAACAAAAATTAACGGAAAAGACGTAGGAGCCTTTGACGATTTAAATTGTTACAGTTTCTATCCGACGAAAACCTTGACATCAAGCGAAGGCGGTCTTGTTACAACAAACTCCAAGGAACTTTGTGACAAAGGCCTACTGTTCCGCAACCACGGCCAACAATCAAGGTACCTATCTGTATCGCTGGGTCTTAACTATCGAATGACTGAAATAGCAGCGGTCATCGGGCTTAACCAACTTAAAAAGTTCGATGAATTCTTAACTCTGAGAAAACAAAACGCAAAAGTTTTAACTGAAGGCATAAACCGAATTGGCGGTTTCACTCCTCAGAAGCCAGGAGAAGGCGTAGAACACTCCTACAGTTACTACACGGTTCTCATGGACCTTGAACAGTTCAAGTGTTCCAGAGACGAGTTTGTAAAAGCTTTGAAAGCTGAGAACATAGGCTGCATGGTGTACTATCCGATTCCCCTGTCGAAACAGCCAGCTTTGAAACAGTACGGTTCTAAAGCCAGGTGTCCAGTCGCAGAGGATGTCACAGAAAGGGTCTTCTCAATCCCAGTGCACCCAAGCCTCAGCGAAGAAGACCTAAAAAAGATTCTGGAAGCCATGGAAAAAGTCTCCAGCCACTTCCAAAAGTAGCCAACAGCCGCATCTGTTTTAATCTGTCGGCGGGAAGTTTCCAGTCTTTAGGCTGTGGATGAAAGCCGAACACTTATTTGCTGTTTCGTTCATACTTTTCCCTCAGTAGGCATAGGACAGGCCGAATTTACGCCTGTGGAGACCGAGACCATCGTAACCTGCCTTCCAGAAGTGGTTTGCGGAAACGGTTTCGCCGAAGGAAACCTGCGCTGTGGGTGAGCAGAGACCGAGTCTGGTCGCAGAAGCAGGAAGCCACCTGCTTTAGCTGGTGGTAGTTCGCTGTGTTACCATTTTTCGAATGCATAACTCTATATACGAATTATGCTGAATCCATTTTTAGGAAGGGTGAACGTTTGAAATGTTGCTTGAACACATGACAAGTCCAGATGTGAAGGAAGCTGCTGAAAAAGGACTCGTTGCAATCTTGCCCGTTGGTTCAGTTGAGGTTCACGGTCCACATATGCCTCTAGAGACAGATTCGATTACTGCCTTCGAGATTGCTAAAAGAGCAGCTGAAAAAGAAGAAGCCGTTGTGTTGCCGCCTCTTTGCTATGCCTATGTTCTGGAGAACAGGCATTTTCCAGGAACAGTTTCCTTAACGGCAAAGACCCTGCTGGCTCTTCTAGAAGAAGTATGTGACGAGGTTGCAAGAAACGGGTTCAAGAAAATCCTAATCGTGAACGGGCACGGCGGAAACAATGCCTTGTTGAAGGTTTTCCTAAGAGACAGCCAGGCTAAGAAAAAAGACTATGTTGTTTATGCTATGATTGAACCTTGGGCTCCGCTTGGCGAGTTGTCTAACAAGCTAAGTGAAGGAAGAACGTACGGTCACGCCTGCGAAATTGAAACAAGCATTGGACTATACCTCTTCGGAGACCACATAAAAATGGATAACATAAAAAGAGAGTCTAAACTTGGAAAAACTGGGCTTCCTAAGGGAATCGAAACAGCTTTTGACTGGCAAGCATACGCAGTTGATTTGTACGTTGGCGACCCAAGGCACGCAACGAAAGAAAAGGGCAAAATGCTTGTGGAAAAAATGGTCGAATACCTTGCAGACGCAATAAGAATTATTAGAAAAGAAACTGAAGTTCCAAGGCTACTCGACGAATACTACAAAAAAACCTTCGGCTAAAAACATCTGCCATTACCCCCAACCATTAACGGTAAAATATTTGAACCTGTTAAGCAATGGTAAATTACGCACAAAACAAAAACCTTGGCATAAACAAAAATCAACAAAAGGGCCGGTCGTCTAGCATGGTTAGGACATCCACACATGGACCTAAAGCAGCCCTTACAAACCAAAAACAGGGCTAAGAAAGGCTGAGGCCGCCGGTTCAAGTCCGGCCCGGCCCACCATTTTGGCTTATGAATGAAGTTGCTGGATACTGCAAATATTTTTTATGGTCCACCAAGACCGTTTGGCGTCGCTAAGGCACCCCAAATGTGTTTTCCGTCAACTGTGCCTTGATCCATTATTACCTCGAACTGCCCCCAGACTGGGTAGCCTCCTTCACGCCAGTACGTGCTGTCTTCCAATTCTGGACCGACCCAAATTATCTTGTAATGCCATACTTCGCCTGAACCGCCTTCGAAGGCTCCGTTCCACTCGTTTGTGCACCAAGCTTCAGGAGTCCAAGGAGCTCCATGGAATCTTGCGTCATCCCAAGCCTTACTCCACTTCATAACTAAATGGTCATTTGCGTATGTAGGGTCGCCCCAAACTGCGCCGTCTAAAACTCTGTCAACACCATCAGCTTTTCCGACGAAAATTCTCGCTTGATAATTGTAGCCAAATTGGTCGAATCCGCCCTTTGCATAGACTGGAACTGCTGTTACGGTTGCAAGAAACATTGATGCCATCAAAAACGCGATTGCTTTAGCCTTCATCTCATCGCCTCCCTTTCTTCATGGTACATTTATACAGCCCCAGCTCGGCTGTCGGGAGAGACTTCTGTTTGATGGCTTATTTTTATAATCTTCTCCCTGTGTTTTTTATGGAGTAACTGAATTTAAGATTTATGTGTATAATTGAATTCTGCTTGTATGTCACTTGTCTATACCGAACAACCGCTACATTATTATTAGACCGAGCCTTGCTGAAATCTTTCTATTTTTCAAAATGTGACAGTAGAAGATACTGTTTTCAGGAAGTATAATTTTCACTTTTCACGATTCTTTTTTGCTTGTTCCCATCAATACGCTTACATAGTGTGTTTTTCCGTCGTTGAATATTGGCAACCTATTTCCTTGAATTGGTTTGCCGTCAACTGTTACTTGTTGCACGCCGTGGCAGATGTGGTTCGGATTCCTTACCTCAATAACGTATGTTGCACCTCTGAACCGCCTTGTAACCTTGAACTCATCCCAGTCTTTGGGAATACACGGGTCAACGATCAAGCCGTCGTGGTCAGCTCGCGCGCCTAGAATCCACTGTGTGATGGCAACCATGTTCCAAGCAGCTGTGCCTGTAAGCCAAGAGTTCTTTGCCTCACCAAAGGTGGGAGCTGATGGGCCTGCGATGGTCTGGGCGTAAACGTACGGCTCGCATCGGTGAATGTTGCTGATCGGCTCCCGCGCAGATGGGCAAATGCGCTTATAATAGTCGAAGGCTTTGTCTCCGTGCCCCAGCATGGCTTCCGCAATCATTACCCAATGGTTAGTGTGACAGAAGACACTGGCGTTTTCTTTGTAACCTGGCGGGTAACTTGAGATTTCACCCAAGTTGATGTAATACCGCGTGTAAGCAGGCATGTGCAAGGCGATGCCATGTTCTGTAGCTAAGAATTTCTCCACGGACTCTAAAGCCTTGGCAGCTCGACCATCATCCAACCCGATGCCTGCCATTACGCATATTCCTTGAGGTTCAATGAAGATGCGCCCCTCCTCGCACTCGCGAGAGCCAACCTTGACGCCGAAATGATCGTAAGCGCGTAGAAACCACTCGCCGTCCCATCCATGCTTCAACACGGTTTGAGCCATTTGGGCAGCTAGTTCACGATAATAAGCTGCGTCATCTACACGTCCGATGTGCTCAGCAATGGCAGCCATCTCCTTCGCTGCTAGAGTGAAGAGACCACCTATGAAAACCGACTCAGCAGTTGTGCCGGCAGTTGTGTCAACATGGGTTTGAAAAGATTCGCCTGGAGTGTCGGAGAAGCAGTTCAGGTTTAGGCAGTCGTTCCAGTCTGCGTGGCCAATTAGTGGCAACTTATGCGGTCCAAGCCTTTCCATCGTGTACTGCAAAGCACGTTTTAGGTGATCGTAAATTGGCTGTTCAGTTCCAGGCTTGTTATCGTAAACCACAGGCTCTTCGAGAATAGAGTAGTCACCTGTTTCCTTAAGGTACGCAGCGACAGAAAGCACAAGCCACTGTGGATCGTCATTGAAGCCGCTGCCAATGTCGGTGTTTCCCCTTTTAGTAAGCACTTCGTATTGGTGGTAGGCTCCACCGTTTGGTAGCTGAGTTGCTGCTAAATCAAGTATACGTTCTCGAGCTCGAGAAGGCATCATGTGAACGTAGCCCAGCAAGTCTTGGTTTGTGTCGCGGAACCCTATTCCTCGGCTGATGCCTGACTCGTAGAATGAGGCGCTGCGTGACAGGTTAAAGGTAACTGTGCACTGGTAGGGATTCCACATGTTAACCATCCGGTTTACGTCTCGGTCAGGGGTCTGAACAATATAGGCAGAGAACGTCTCGTTCCAATACCGGCGTAAATCTTTGAAAGCGGCTTCAACGTTTGCTGGATCGAGGAACTGCTTTAATGTCTTTTTGACATTTGACTTGTTAATCACTCCCGGAGCGGAGAATTTTTGGTCAGGCGGGTTCTCTGCGTAACCAAGAATGAAGATTACCTCATGCGCTTCTTCGGGTTTCAGTTTAATCTTAATTTGATGTGAGCCGATTGGTGCCCACCCGTGGGCGATTGAGTTTGTTGATTTTCCTTCTTGGACGACAATAGGCTTGTCGAAGCCTCGGTATGGTCCGAGAAAGGCGTCGCGGGAAGTGTCAAAGCCTGCTATAGGTTCTGAAGAGGCAAAATAGGCAAAATGGTTCCGACGTTCCCTATACTCTGTTTTATGATAGATTACGCCATCTTCAACCTCAACTTCGCCCGTGTTGTAGTTACGTTGAAAGTTTGTCATGTCATCCAAGGCGTTCCACAAACAAAACTCAACAAAGGAGAGAAGCTGCAATTCTAATGGTGCCTTAGAAACGTTGCGAAGAACAACACGCCAAATCTCTAATGTTTGATCCAGAGGCACAAAATAGGTTACTTCGGCCTTAACGCAGCGATACAGTGAGCTAATACGCGTGTAACCTGCTCCGTGACGGCACTCGTAAAACTCGAGTTTCTTTTGAGCTGGCTGCCACGTAGGCGACCAGTAGTCTCCATCATTAAGCCGGAGGTAAAGCGCCCGTCCGCCATTATCTGTTGGGACAGCGTTATAACGGTAACGGATTATTCGGCGGTGACGAGGGTCCCGGAAAAAACTGTAACCTCCACCTGTGTTAGAAATCATAGCGAGATAATCTTTTTCTCCAACTGGCGTA
>JAGTQS010000041.1:12311-15067 GCA_018397055.1 Candidatus Bathyarchaeota archaeon
ATTCTTTAGCTTCGTCGTCGAAGTAGCCGTATGCTTTTCCTCCAGTTTTTTGCAATATACTTTTGCTCAATGAAACTCACCTTAACACAAGTATGTTTATGTTAAAAATAGGATTTTTTAATATCTATAAGTTTCCACAGAATCTGATTATAAACTGTAACGAAAGAAAAGATGAGTATTGAAGATTTAACCCAGCAATACATTATAAATGTCTAAGACGTTGCTGCCTCTGCATATAACTGTTCGACCGTCAATTCTAACTGCTCCATGACGTTTACTAACAGATTCAGCGCGGTCACTGTTATGAAATTGAACCTTGAGTTCCATAGGAACCTCTGGCTTAAAGGGTTTGAATTCGTTTATTCTTTTGACAGCCTTTTCAGCAGCTGAACGTATCATGCTCCACGAAACTTGCGGATGAAGGCACTTAGCAGCAAACCGACTCGTAGCCTCCTTCACGGCGACTGTTTCAATATTGCCCAAAAGAGACTTTGCTTCTCGGATTGCTGACGCTTCGCCTACTACAAGTCCTATCGGCACATTAAAATGTCCAGCTAAGGCAGCCCACAGTCCTATTTCTCCAACTGGCGTATTGTTTAACCATACGTTATCCATCTCGGTATGGGAGAGGGTATGTGTCAAAAGCCCATCAGGCGTCCCTGCCATGGAATGAACGCCAATGCAAAGCATCAAGTTGAAAGACGCATCTAGCCCTTCAAGCTCAGATGCTCTCCTGCCGCGAATGAGCTGCGCCCTAGAATCGAAGTCCTCTAAAAGTATGCTGAACGCCGCTCCGTGGCCGTCGAGAACCACAACTTCGCTGACGCCACCGTCGTACGCGCCTTGTATGGCTGAGTTAACATCGCCAGTTAAAAGTCTTCTCGCAGAATCGTGTTCTCGACCTCCAGGATTAAAGTCGCTCCAGTCTCCTGCAACGCCGGTTGCTCCTTCAAGATCCGTCATAATAAAAACTTTCATTTCTTTCACTCCTCGAACGGAAAGTCAACACGGCTATTTGTTAAACTCGATTTATAAATGGCTTTCACCAGTTCCAGAGACCTTCTGCCTTCAACGCCATCCACATATGGAGCCCTATCATCCAAAATAGCTTGAGCAAAATCCAAGATCAAACAAGCATGGTTAGTCGCAGGCATAGACTCTGGACGAGACCAAGACTGCAGACCCTCTTTTACTTGTTCAGCTGACTCTTCTTCCTCTCCAACGATTACCCATTTCTTTAAAACCTCGCCTTCTACAACGGCCGTGCCGTTTGTGCCATGAATCTCCAACCTCGTTGGAAAGCCGGGAAAAATCGCTGTGCTCCCTTGGACTACCCCTAAAGCATCATTATCGAATCTGATAGTTGCAACAGCCAAGTCTTCAACGTCGATCTTGTGAGCAACCGTGTCCATCTGCGCCCACAAAAACTTAGGAGAACCCATAATCCAAACAAGCAGGTCCATTGTGTGTATAGCCTGGTTTATGAGAGCTCCTCCTCCCTCTGTTGCCCAGCATCCTCTCCAAGGATTTTTCTCATAATATTCTTGAGTTCGATACCATTTCACGATGGCATCCCCCAAAACTAGGCGCCCAAATCTACCTTGTTCAGATGCTTTCTTAATCCTCTTGTAAACAGGGTCAAATCTGGACTGTAAGATGACGCCTAGCTTGACGCCTCCTTTTTTAGCAGCCTCAATCATCAAGTCTGCTTCTTTCAGGTTCATCGCCATCGGCTTGTCAACAAGAACGTTCTTCCCCAACTCAATAGCGTCCAAGGACATTTGGCAATGCAAATAATGAGGAGAATTTATGATCACGGCGTCTATGTCTGCTTTTCGCAGCATTTCCATGTAGTCCGTGTACCAAAGCCTCAATCCCCACTTACGAGCAAACATCTCAGCGTGCCCTTCACTTCGGCTTGTAACAGCAACAAGTTTCGCCTTCCCATCAGAGGCCAAAGTTGAAAAGCCTCGAGCACAGAAATCAGCGCCCACACCTGAACCGATAATTCCAAACCTAACATGTCTCGTCATCGCATTTCACTCCAGGAAACTTTTCAAAACTATGATAGAGACTTCTAAAATAAAAGCTCAAGGGTCTAGGTAAAAAAGGGCTTTCTCCTATTTACGGCTTCGACAAACAAGTCTTTCAACGTATCGTTCGACGCGCCCTTTCTCAAAAGACCTGCGAAATCTACGAGGTTATCGTTTCTTAAAAGACACGGCTTAAGTTTTCCATCAGAAGTCACCCTTATCCTGTTGCAGTATCTGCAAAACTCTGTGTTGTGCATTGGATTAACGACCTCAACTTCGCCGCCTCCTCTGAGAAAATATTTCCTTCGATGATGCATCTCTCTAACCACAACTTTTTCCGCCATTCTTTCTAGAGAACTTTTTACGTTATTTAGCTCAGCGTGATATTTTTTATAGGCCTCAGTTTCATTCGGCGACTCAAGCTCTATTATTTGGAGAATGAGGTTGTTTTCCGTTGCGAATCTGATCATATTTCTTACTTCATTATCATTTATGTTTCGAAGCAACACCATGTTAACCTTAACCGGCTTAAGACCAACCCTTGCTGCGGTTTGTATACCTAAAATTACTTTTTCAAAGGCATCTACACAGCTGATTTGTTTGAATTTTTCAGGATTTAAAGTGCCGAGGCTTACGTTAACTCTTGCCAAACCCGCATCCCTTAGTCTTTGGGCATACTTTGCTAATAGTACGCCGTTCGTGGTCATTGAGATTTCTAACATA
>JAGTQS010000042.1 GCA_018397055.1 Candidatus Bathyarchaeota archaeon
AAAGTTTGGCAAATTTTTGGCTTTTGCCCATTTCTTTAAAGTATTTTACCAAAATAATGTTAATTTTTCATATTTGGAACTCCATTTTTTGCGTTTTTAATGCTTCCGAAATGAAAATTTGCCAAAGTTTAGTTTCTCTGTTCAACATCAGATTACGAAGGAATGAAAACTTCTATAAGGTATTTTGCTGTTTTAGAATGGTGGGTGTAATGTTCTAAATGAGTATAAGGGAAGAAAATCTGAATGTAATGTTGTCTGAGCTTTTAACAGAGAAGGGGCTTAAGGCTTTAGGAGAAGTGATTTTAAGGAAAAGGAAGGGGCGGTTTGAGCCTGATGTCTTGATAGAGCTTAATGGTGTTCGTATAGTTATAGAGGGAAAAAAGGCTGGCTTGTGGAATGAGTTGGTTGAGATTTGCCAGAACAGGTTGGATAATAACGTCTGCGACTTATGCATGATGGTTGAGTACGTTTATTATATAGTACTCTTTCTCCTAATCAAGCTGACATAAAGGATGCTCTTCTTCGAGGTCGATTTAATGTTCGCTTTTTATCATACATTGATAGGGCGGGTCTAGACAAGTGGACTGGTGTCGCATCTAAGCCAGAGCAATAAATGGATGTTGGTTTCGATGACCTATTGACCTATTTGATGAGCGTCTATAGTAGGGTGGTCAGCACAGATATCATAAATCCTGTCATAAAAAAGATGAATGAAGTTTTAACCGATTTTGCGACTAAACTATCGTCTACGGTTAACATTGATCGTCTAAAAGACGTGTTAGAGTTGAAAGAAACAGGGGAAGAGGGAGATGGGGAGTAAGGAAGACACTCATAACTAAAGTTTGGCAAATTTTTGGCTTTTGCCCATTTCTTTAAAGTATTTTACCAAAATAATGTTAATTTTTCATATTTGGAACTCCATTTTTTGCGTTTTTAATGCTTCCGAAATGAAAATTTGCCAAAGTTTAGTCATAAGTTAATCTCAACTGCTGGTCTTTTACTCGTTGATGCTTTGGTTTTTCATGAGATTATTGCTGGCCTTTATAAAAAGGTGCCCAAGCTTTCGATGTTGTTAAGCTCTTCGAATCTTAAGAAGGGGGCTGGAAAATTCTTGGCAGTATATAATTGACGAAATTAACTACGAACCTGTTCTGGATATAACTTTGAGTATTATTAGGAAGATTCCTGCTAGTCCTGTGGTGGATGAACAGCTTAGATTGCTTGGGAATCTAGCATACGACATAGCTTCTTCAAAAGTTTTGTTGAAGCATGATTTGTTTGGCCGGATTTATCACAGACTACTCTTGGGAAACCTTGTGAAGTATCATGCAACTTATTATACGTCGATACCTGCTGCTCGGTTATTAGCCAGACTTTTGATAAATCTTCCTTCAAGTTTGGATGCTGAGAAGGTTCCACCTGTTTATGGAGATGAGCCTTTTCGGGTTGTTGATTTTACATGCGGGTCTGGTACACTTCTTTCAGGCGTATATAAGGAACTGGATGCAAAACACAGGATTGAAAGTGAACAAGTTAGGGTAGATGACTTACACAGGTATTTGATTGAGGAGGGAATCTGGGGGTTTGATGTACTTCATCACGCTATCCACTTGGCAGCAACTATCTTGTCTCTTCATAACCCCATTCCTATTAAGACTTCAAGGCTGTTTGCCCTAAGGTTGGGCGAATCTAAGTATTTAGGTGGCGTTAACTTTTTGGATTCGCCAAACATTAGGCAGGATATGTTGCTTACAGGAGCGGTGAGGCCGGAGGGTGAATCTGTAAGTGTCTCTCGGCGAGAAGCTCAGACAATTGCTCTTCCTAACTTTCATGTTTGTATAATGAATCCTCCGTTTACGAGGAGTGTTGGCGGAAATCTTTTGTTTGGTTCGTTGCCTAAAAAAGACCGAGCTTCGCTTCAAAGGACGCTTGGCCAACTACTTAGAGAAAAGGGGCTTTCTGGCATAGGTCAAGCTGGCCTTGGAGCGGTTTTTATTTTTGTCGCTGACAAGTATCTTGTGAATGATGGCAGAATGGGGCTTGTTTTGCCCAGAGCAGTTTTATCTGTGTTTCTTGGCAGAAAGTCCGGGACAAGCTCTTAAGAGATTATCATGTTGAGTACATAATTACTAGCTATGAGGTTAACAACCAGTGGAATTTTAGCGAGAACACTGACCTAAGCGAGGTTCTTCTTATTGCAAGAAAGATATGCAAGGATGATTCTCGGTATACTTTTTTTGTTAATTTGTGGAAGAAGCCTTCAAACGAGTTGGAATCCATCTATCTGGGAAATCAGCTTAAACAGCTTTATGGCAGCGCTAAGCTTTATGACGTAGAAAACTCGAATGCTTCTCCATATCATCTTAAGCTACATGGAAAGAAGATTGGTGAAGTCTATTCCGCAAAACTTACAGAAAACAACTTCGGCGTCTTCAACATTTTTTCTCAGATGGAACTTAACAGGGTAATGCTCTTTCTCAGAAAAGGCATAGTGTATCTTCCAGAGGAAGATCATCAAAACACTCCGCAACCAGAAAGGCACATTCATACATGAAACCATCACAACTGTTCTGGCAACATGGAAACAGCAAGGGTTAAACCCCTCAGAGATGCTGCCAACCACAATAAGCCTTAAATGACAAAACAGCTAAACACATACACGATAAGAAAGATACGAATACCTATAAAGTAGGTGAGCTCGAATTTTTGGAAGGTTTCAGGCATGAAATTGGCTCGTCATTTTTTTGTCAGACTGTTTATTTGCCTTTTTATTCTATTACTTGTCTCCGTTAATCTTTCTTTGGGACAAGAAAAAAAATATACTTACTATGGTTTCATTCCCTCGCAGATTCATCTTTATGTTCTTAATGAGGCGAACAACCTTACCTCCGACTGGAAACTTGGATCCGAATACACAGGTTCACCGTTATTCGATGGCAAGAACCTTGCGGTGAAATCCATGGTTGCTGTCGTTGCTGTGGAAAGCGACACAAACGTTGAGGTTTACGATTTAATGTTGGGTAGGCTGGTTTCCAAGCGTAGCTTAGGCAGCATGGAGAAGCATCTTGTTTTGCTGGCTAACGGCACAGCTTTCAAAGTGGTTTCAGACAAGCTGGTTTCTGTTTTACTTCTTAATTATCAGAGTATGCCTAGTGCTGATGTTTCAGAGGGTCCGTTGCCACATACCTTTTATATGTCTGTCAACGGCTTGTGTGTTGATAAAGAATTTGTGTTTATGGCTTCTGAACGTGTAGGAGAGGCAGAAAACAGATTTTACACAATTTTTGCTTTAGAAACAAGTACAGTCACTGTAACTAGAGACGATGGTGAACAGAACGAATATTCTCTTGCAGCTAACGCATATAGATATCTGATGTTCAGATCCTTCAGAGCTTACAGAATTAAGTCAACAGGCAACATTATGGTTCAGTCAGGTCATATTGATGGGGGTAGCTACGGTCACGGCTATTTTGTCCCATGCGCAGAAGGAGGCTTCGTAGGCAGAAACTTCTACGCCAGATCAACTAGGAGCTGGGACATTAAGAGAAACTACGGTTATAGGATATCAGCTATTCGAGACACAAGTGTAACTGTGTACAACCTTGAAACTCATGAGGTGCTACAGAAGCTTTCAGTTAAAGGAGAAAGTGGAGTTGGATTTATGCCTTCAGCTCCTGCGATAGCTGTTCAGAGCGACGCTCCCGTCACCCTCGCATTTCTCGACAATGGCACCATCGGTACAGGAGTAATGTTCATTGGCATTCGACCGGGTCAGGACACAGTTTTCTATCTACCCACAGAAGCCTATGTTGAGGCTTACTTCTTCGCAACCGAAGAAACCCAAGTAACCATCGACGACTTCGCTGAGACAATACGGGCTGACACACCATTCCTGTTTACACAACCAGGGACTCATAAAGTCCATTCCGACGGAAACCTTATCCTCCAAGTGAATTATTGGCCCAACCAGCCTGATTATCAGGGGCTCTGGTTCACCGGAGCAACAGTGCCATGTATAGAGACAATTAACATAGACCCAGATGTGAAATTGACTCCATTTGAAGAAGGCTTCCCAACAATGTATCTGATAATTGGCGTAGGTGTCGCTGCAACTACTATCATAGCGTTTCTACTAGTCATGACGAAACGTAAAAGTATGCCAGAATAAGCAATTATTTGTCGTTTTAGGCTTTTTTGTCAATAAGATAGTCTTAGGAGAAACTACATATCATGAAAATAGCTCTTGAATAAAGATGGTCGGTGCCTTTTTGTCAGCTCGGTCATTTGTTTTTCTCGTAAAAATCCTGTATAATGCCAAATGTGCGTGCAGCTGAGAGTATTGTCTTTATGCTTCTCTTTTTGACATTACTCCTCTAAGGATTATTTGTATCATTTAAGATACTTCTAGATGCTTTCCAACAAGCCGCTCATCAACACCTTTCCAGTCCATAATCACTCACACAAAAAGAATAACAGAGAAAACGAAAGAAAAACTTAATTACTCCACAAAGCACTATTTATTAATAATCGGATAGTCAGTAGATCCGAAAGTGTTGTTTGATTTTTCTGGTTTTTGGTTTTTGGGTTGTAGGGAGCATTCGTGTTAGGCTCTAAGGTGTTGTTGTTCTTTCTGTGTGTCGTTTGTTCACTGGAGTGCTGTGTTTGCTCTCGTAGTGGGTATTAAAGGCAAGTTTGGCTGTTTCCAGCGTTTTCCTTTTGATGTGGCGCAGTAGGGTTATAGAAAGAGCGAATTGGTTATATGGGTAAGTGCTGGTTTATGTGGTTCTAAGCTGTAGCCTGTGAGGATGAGGTATCCGAAGTCTATGGTGAAGTCTTTGAGTTTGACTAGGGGTCGTTTCGTCTGGTCGAGGGGAAGCTTTTGTCTCTTAGCTTCTCCCATGTTGTGTAGGGTCCACAGGTTCTCCAGGACAATAGCGTACTGATGGTATATCTCACGGACGGTCTCGTTCCTGCTTGTTGTCTTGGCTCTGAAGCTTTTTCCAACCCTGAAGCCTGTCTCTATTCCCCACCTCTTTCGATAATCTTCCGGGAGCTGGCTCCAAGCTTTCAGGGCCTTTTTAGGTCCAATGTTGGTTGCGAATGCGCCGTAGAGTTCAAGGATATTCTTTAAGCCTTTCTTGGATTTCCTCAACCTGTGGATGGTTAGGTTGAAGTTAACGGTTTCGCCATCCTTCTTTAGGCTGAACCTCCTAACCTGCTCCTTGCCAGTTCTGAAGTAGTCTAGGACAGCCTCCTTCACCCGTTTGTTCTTTGGAACAGCATTGAGGAACCTAACTCCTAAAGCCTTCAATGTCTTTATGACCTCGTGGGAGTAGAAGCCCTTATCCAACAGCAGGAGGCGGATGTGTACTCCTCGACGCTTGGCATCCAGGACAAGTTCCTCCACGATCCTATCCTTCTCGCATATCTCCAGCTGCGTGACTAGACGACTCTTTATTGCGTATCTGCGGCCTTTCTCCACAAGGCGGATCGCGGCGTAGCAGTGATACCAGTTTGTTCCCAGCTTGTATTCTCCCTATACAACGTATGGAGCAGGTTTCCCATAATACGGGATGTAGGTTAAGTCTATGGCAGCTACAGCCTTCCTCCGAAAAGCACCCTTCCCTCTAGCAACGGATAAAACGTTCTCATTCAACCCCTGAAGCATGGATAAAGCGTCTCTTCTACTCAGCTTCTTTAGGCGGTAGAGGAAAGTGTCTGCGTCAGGAACCTCTCCAAGTCTGCAGTGTAGGCGTAGCCTTCTCTCCAGAACCTCCAAGCCTCCCTCAGCGTACTCAGCTTCTAGGCTGAGGTAGGTAAGCGACTTCAAGACATCCTTCCTTGAGTAGACACAGTTATACCCAGCGGGGATCACAAAGACCTTCAATGCCATCTTGAGAGAAAAGGTAAAAACCCGCAAAGCAGCTCTACTGATGCCGTGAACCATATGCCTCCGTTTCAATGATGTTCACATTAGAGGTGTATGGTTCACACCAATCAAAAACTAACTCCTTCCCCTACTAAAACAACGCTCCCCGAAAAACACTTTCGGAACTACTGTAGATGAAGTTTTTCAGATACCTCTTACTGAGTAGAAGACCCTTTTTCTTTTTCTCCACCGTTGATTGCCAATTCTTGTCCTCGTGTTCTATGCTTATTGTCCCAGTATAACCAATTTCGTGAAGAGCCGCAATAAACCTGCGCCAATCCACATCCCCTAACCCTGGAAGCCTGTCAACATGCCAGTAATACCCGTAAATGCCAATGTCGCTAAGCAATTCCCTTTCAATCAAGGTGTCTTTTGCGTGAGTATGAAAAATCTTGTCCCTAAATTCCCTAATCGGCTTCACGTAGTCTATGCCCTGCCAGATAAGATGAGACGGGTCATAATTAAGGCCAAGGTTCCTACTTGGAATCACGTCAAAAATCTTTCTCCATATCGGCGGCGAAAAAGCGACGTTAGTTCCTCCAGGCCAAGTGCTGTGTTCCGGATACTGCATTGGACAGTTTTCTATGGCAATCTTCACGCCTTGTTTCTCAGCATAATCGATGAAAGTGGGCCAAACCTCCTCAACAATTTTCAAATTGTCCTCAACACTTTTATGCATGTCCCTTCCAATAAAAGTCCCCACAACTTTAACCCCGAGGAGGCATGCTGCGTCTATCACCTTTTTTAAGTGACTAAAATAGAAATCCCTACTTGTCTTGTCTGAGGTAAGGTAGTTAGGATAATACCCGAGAGACGAAAGACCAAGCCCGTAGTCATCAAGAAGTCTCCTGATCTCCGCAACCCCAGCATCTGACAACCCTGAAACATCAATGTGCGTAACGCCAGCATACGCACGGTCAGGAGGCCCAAAAGGCCAGCAGGCAACCTCTAAAACATCGAACCCGTTTTCGGAAGCCCACTTAACCAGCTCCGCAAAAGAAAGCTCAGGCAGACAAGCCGTCATAAACCCGATCTTCAACATTTCTCACCTTTTCATAATGCATGATTACCCTATTTACCCTTTAATGTTTAACGTTTACCCAGCAACCTTCCTGTGCACTTCTCTTGATAGCTTCACAAACCAGAACCTCGTCGTGGCCATCCATGAAGGTTGGGTAAAGCGGTTGCCCCTTATTTCCCTCTTCGACTGCTGTATAAATGCACTTGAAAAGCTGCTTAAAAGTGTCTGGATAACCCTCTGTGTGACCGCCAGGGTAGGAGCTGTGCTCCTTAGCCTTCCCCCTTAGCAAGGATGGATCCTTAACGACCAGTTCGTTCGGTTTATCCCGGTAGCCGATCCAAAGCTCATTAGGAGACTCAGATGACCAAGCCACAGCCTTCTTGGACCCATAAATCTCAAATCTTAAGTCATTCTTTTTGCCAGCAGCCACCTGCGACACAGTTAGGGTTCCCCTTACACCGCCTGAAAAATCAAGGAAAACACTTGCATAGTCCTCTGTCTCAACAGAGTACTCCACGTAATCTGCTGGTTTAAGTTCTTTGCCTTTAAATGTCTCCACTATAACCTTTGGCCTCTTTCTTACCGGAATAAAAGTCTTCAGATCAGCATTAACTCGGTTTATCTTTAGTCCGGTTACAAAGCAAACCAAGTCCATCCAGTGAGTGCCAATGTCAGCCACAGCACGTAAATCGCCGCCAGCCTCAGACGTTACACGCCAGTTCCAATCTGTGTCAAAAAACAGCCAGTCTTGAAGGTAAAAGCCGTTCACGAAATATATTTCTCCCAGTTCACCCTGCCTAATCATCTCTCTTACCTCGAGGCAAAGAGGATAGAAACGAATGTTATAGCACACTGCGTGAACCTTTTTACTCATGCTTGACAATTTAACAAGTTCCCCGGTTTCCTTAGAGTTCATAGCTAACGGTTTTTCGCAGACAACGTGCTTATCAATAGCAAGAGCTTCCTTGACCATAACATAATGGAGATTATTTGGGGAGCACACGTGAACCACGTCAACATCTTCATCCTCAATGAGCATCCTATAATCTCCGTACGCTTTGGGGATCTGCATCTCCTTAGCCTTAACCTTAGCCCGTTCTTCAGATGAAGATGACAAAGCAACAACCTCAACTCCCAGCCTTCGAAGAGCTTCAACGTGCGCTGGACCTATGAAGCCTACGCCTATTACGCCCGCACGAACATCTTTCATGGCAAAATCACATCCTTCAACCCTATAATAATCTAGTCTCAAGGTTAAAAAAATAATTATGCGGCAATAATTCTATTCTTTCAAAGAAAACTCGACCCAATAAAGGGTCAGCGACAACAGAAAATGCCTTCACCGATCTCGTTGCCGAGACGCTAGCTAAATTCAAATATTGCAGACGAAAATCGGTTCTACTATTCTTCTCTTCTCTCAACTACTATCTTGCAACGCGTGACCATCGCCGCAATTACGCCCAGCGCTGCCATCCAAGGCGCCAAAATTGCGCCTATGAGACCAACCGTTACGGGAATTTCAAGTAAAGTTTCGTCCTTTTCGTTTTTCACGATTATCTTCGTGATGTTGCCTTCATGAATCAGCTCTTTGACCTTCCTAACAAGGTCATCAGAAGACACTGAGTAAACTTCCCTAGATGTTTTCTTCGCCGATGCACCGCAGTTTGGACAAAAGTTCATTGTCTCAGAAACCTCTTTTCCACAACTTTTACAGAACATTTTACGACCTCCCTGAACACAGGATGAATTTTTATGAACAGCTCAATATAAACACATACCTAACAAAACGGTTTCTCAGGGCCGCAGAAACTTTCTAAGCATCACGGCATCGACTTTTGGCTCGTAATAGTCCTTTAAGGTCTTGAAAGGCCTATAACCGTGCTTGGAATACAATCTTCTTGCTGGAATGTTGTCTACTCGAACCTCAAGATAGACTGTTCTAACACCTTTTTCCACTAAGATAGATTCAAACGAATCGAGAAGTTTTCCACCAAACCCTTTTTTTCTGTATTCTTTCATGATATCTAAAGTGTAAACGTGGCCAGCTGTTTCGTTACCTAAAATTTCTATAGAGCCAATGATGAAGCCAACGATTTTCTCGTCAACCAACGCAACAAGAGAAACAAAGTCGGAAGACTTTAGGCAGTATTCTAGCTGGTTCTTTGTAAAAGCCTCGTCGGTGAAACATTCTGCCTCGATTTCAACAAGGCTGTTCAAGTCTTCAAAGGTTGCTCTGCGAATTCTGAATTCCAAATAGGGTCCCAAAAACATACGTTAAAAATTGATACATATAAGCTAAAAGACTGGAATAGGCATCTAACAGAACCTCAGCACGTAAATGTCGCCTTTAACTTCATGTAACAACAATTTAATGATTCTATCAGCAGCATTGCGGATAAGCCCAAGATATAAAAGATGACTGTAGCAGTTTTCCTTACAATCAGAAGCTCCAAATTTCATAATCGGAGTTTGGCCATGAAAAACTTCCTTTAGACGTTTGTTAATTCTGCATTCCATTTTTTGCTCACTAATGCTTGTCATAACAGCCTTCACACTTGCATTCTCGTCAGACAAAAGATAGTCTATATGCCATTTCACTGTTTTTTGTCTTCTAATGTGCCTTCGAATTCGTCCACCAAGACTTAAAGCTCCCTTACCTAACGCAGAACCAGTATAAACATAATACCCTTTTTTAAAATTCTTAACACCCAATTTTCCAACAAGAATTTCGGTGTTCGCTTTCACATAAATCAAAAGAACATAATATCCCTTAACGTTTGAAACCATTTCTAAGACAGACAATATTTTTTTGTCAGATTTTCTTCCAGCACGTATGGTTTTCATAAGTTTTACTCTGCTGAATTCGCAATTTAACGGGCTAAACTAATGTCGCAACAAAGAAATAAATCTTAGAGTAACCCATCAATAAAGAGAAATTGAGGAAAACCGAAGATGAACCCCACTTCTCGTGACAAAGTTACTTTAAAGTTTCTAGGCGTGTTCAAAAAGGCCTACGGTAACAGCCAAATATCACTGGAGATTAAAAGAAACGAGAAACTCGGAGACGTAATTAAGAAAATTTCCGAAACATCTCAAAATCTTAGACGTATACTGATTGATCCTGAACTTGAAACTCCTTTGTCAAACACGGTTATTCTGGTTAATGGCGTGGAAGTTCATCTGCTGAAAGGTCTTGACACCGAATTAAAAGATAAAGACGAAATCGTTTTCATCCCCGTAATTCACGGGGGATAATGCAAAAAGGGCTATAGGTGAATAGAAATCAAAAGTACCAATTGATGAAGCCTTAAAGAAATGATTTTCAGCCTTAGGCCTATGTTATTAACCCTACATTCTTAATTTTTAGTATATTTCTTTGGATTGGATTCAAAAGTCTTTTTACAACCCAGTGAGCAAAAATAGTACGTTTTTCCGCCATAGTCTGTTTTGTACATTGTCGAAGCCTCAACTTCCATTCCGCAAACAGGATCCTTCAACATTGGTTGTGTCGTTAAATATTCCTCCGCTACCTTCGGCTCAAACTTCCTTAATGTTTGACTGTTAAGCGCCACTATGACGGTGCTTAGCGACATCAGCACTGCACCTACGGCGGGACTTATGATTATGCCCAATCCTGAGAGTAGGCCAGCGGCAAGCGGAATTGCCAAGATGTTGTATCCGGCTGCCCACCAAAGATTTTGAACCATCTTGAAGTATACTTTTCTTGCGAGACTCTCGACTTTGGCGATGTCTCTCGGATCGTTTTTTACCAGAACTATATCTGCACTTTCGATAGCTACGTCTGTTCCAGCTCCAACGGCAATTCCTAAGTCAGCGGTAACAAGAGCAGGGGCGTCATTTATTCCATCGCCTACCATAGCAACTTTAAGCCCTTTTTCCTGCAGGTACCTTATTTTTTCGGCTTTTTTATCTGGTAAAACCTGAGCGAAGTATTCGTCGATTCCAAGTTCCTTCGCAACATTCTTCGCAGTTTCTTCGCTGTCGCCAGTAAGCATGAAAACTTTAACTTTGTTTCTTTTAAGTTCCCTAATTGCGTCATACGATTCTGGTCTTATTAAGTCGGATAGACCGAAAATTCCAGCAATTTTGTTGTCAACCACTGTAAATACAACCGTTTTCCCCTGTTTCTGCATAAGCGTAACCTCCGACTTGTTTACTTCGATTCCAAGTTCCCTAAGAAGGTTTACGCCTCCAACGTAGACATCCTTACTGTCAACTTTTCCATAGGCTCCAAGTCCAGGCAAGGTTTTGAACTCTTGAACTTTTCGTATTCTCAACTCCTTTTTTCTGGCATAGTCAACGATTGCTGAGGCTATTGTATGTTCCGAGTTAAGCTCCACGGCTGCCGACAGCTCCAAAAACTCCTTTTCTGGAATATACGAAATAATGTCGGTTACTCCGAACTTGCCGAGAGTCAATGTACCAGTTTTGTCAAAAACGATGGCATCCAGGTCTTTAACCATCTCGAAGGCTTTTCTATCACGAATTAAGATACCATTTTTTGCCGTTATTGATGTTGACAACGAAACTATAAGTGGAATTGCCAAACCAAGCGCATGGGGACAGGCGATGACAAGTACAGAGACGGCAGCCTCAAGGGCAAAATCTGTTTTTCCTAAGCTAAACCACACAATGTATATCAATATACCTGAGAAGAGCGCCACATAAAATAATAATGCAGCTGCACGGTTAGCCAAATCCTGTGTTCTTGACCTGCTCTCTTGGGCTTGCTGCACAAGCTTTAAAACTTGGGCAATATAGGTTTCTTCTCCGGTCTTCAAAATTCTTATCTTGACTGCTCCTTCGCCGTTAATCGAGCCTCCGATAACCTTTGAGCCTACTTTTTTGTGAACTGGGTTTGACTCGCCTGTTAAGAAAGCCTCGTTTACAGAGGATTCTCCCTCGACCACTTCGCCATCTGAAGGAATTTTTTCGCCTGGACGAACAAGCGCAACATCGCCTGTTTTAAGCTGAGAAACAGGAACATCTACGATTTCTCCATTATCAAACACATGTGCGGTTGTAGGCATAACCCGGGCTAGTTCTTCTAAAGCCTTCGAAGCGCCAAGTATGCTTTTTGCCTCTATCCAATGACCGAGAAGCATAACGTCAATGAGGGTCGCGAGCTCCCAAAAGAAGTCTTTGCCAGTTATGAACGCTGGAAAAAGGATTGTGCCAATAGAGTAAAAGAAGGCTATTGAGATAGCTGTGCCTATGAGGGTCATCATGCCCGGCTGACGGTTCTCGACTTCTTGGTACAGTCCTTTTATGAATGGGAGTCCACCGTAAAGGTAGATTGTTAATGAAAGCAGGAACAACATCTCTTTCTGAAGTGGAAATGTTAAAGAAAAATTGAACCAATGCTGAATCATCTCAGAAAGAAGCAGGATTGGAACTGTAAGTATGAGTGAAAACCAAAATTTTTTCTTAAATTTCTCTATGTGGTGAATGTGCCCTGCGCGGGAAGACGTATGAGTTCCATGAGGTCCACAGCTACTCATGTCATGATGATGGCTCATTTCAGTTCCCCCTTCATTTTTAGATACTTATGAGACCTGCTGCTAAAAGTAAGATTGAGAGAATAGCGACTTCTTGGATAATTGTTTTCATTATTTTTTAGGTCTCCTAAGATTATAATGGGGTTATAGAAATATATAAATGTATCTTATTAAGATATATCTATAGATGTAATAATGTCTAATGAAAAAATCGAGGATACAATCTCAGACTTTTCAAGATTCTATATACTCATAATTCTCTACGAGTCTCCATCCCACGGATATGCCATAATCGAAAAATTCAGAACAAGACTTGGAAAAGACATAACCCCCAGCTTAGTATACCCGTTCCTACGAGACCTCGAACGACGTGGACTCATAAGACACATAGAAAAGCCTGTGGGAAAGAAAAAAAGAAAGATTTACGAGCTCACGGAAAAAGGCAATCAATTTTGCAAAAGAATCTTCAAGCGCTTCGCAACCATAATTTCAGCCGCCCTTGAACCGAATCTTCTTGTCTGTACAAATTGTGGATGCAAAATCTTCGAAGGCGGCTACTATGAGGTCATCGATGGAAAAAAAGTTGCGTTTTGTTGCAGCCACTGCGCCGCGTCTTATAAAAAAGGATTGTAAAAAGAAGCGAAGGAAAACGGAAGCTATCGATGTCTTTGGAAACTGGGCTATATTCTGCGTATTGAGTTCTAAATTGATTCAAGGAAACCGGCTAGCTTAAGGTTTCTCATCAAGGGTGTTGCAATCATGGTTGTAATAATAGCCTGTAAAAGTCTTACTCCAAAATAGAAGAAAGGCAAAGTGAGGAAAGAAAGCCTTAAAGCCTCAATGCTCATAAGGAAAAGCCCTTCGTAGACTTGTGGAAGCCCAAAGATTAGGTTACCCAAGGCATTATCTGCCTCATTGCCAACAAACGCCAAAAGGAAAAACATTATGATATCATTATAAAGAGGACGTCTTGTCTCTGAAAGTTTCTTCGTGAGGAACTCGAAGAGGCTTCCTAAAACGCCTAAGAACAATCCAACGATGTAGCCTCCGCCTATCATTGCGCTTATACATGACAATGAGAAAGTTATGACACTCCAAAGTCTTCTTTTTTCTGGCATAATGCAAATGAGGACTATGCAGGCTAACATGCCTATGCCTAATGAAAACCAGCCGTACCCGATTGAAGAGACAAAAGGCAACATTTCCTTGGAAACAAGGTTCAGCTTAAAGGTTGACCCTAAAAATTCAAATTGATATTTTGGATTTCCGCTTGTCACTATAGCCCAAGCGTTCACAAGCATCAAGACCGTAGCAACAACTAAAAGAATAAAGGTTGCATCGAGAAGCCTCTTTTTCTCTTTTTTATCACTAACATTTTCTCCGCTCGAAATCATATTAGCCCTCTTCCTAAGGAGGTAAACGGAAGGCAAAATGAGGATTAATGCGCCAATTTTATCCCACATGGCGAAGAGTCCAACATAAAAGTTCTGGTCCCAAGGCTGAGTTGCAGGGAGAAACCAGAAAGCCAGTATCACTGCTGCCAATGTGATAGCTGCGATTTTCCATTTTCCTCTGTATATAAGCCCTACTGTAAAGGCGTTGATAACAGGCGAGGGTAAGAAAATCAGGCTTGTAAGACTAGGTGAACCCGGCGGCAACATCCAAGCTATAAAAGCTCCCATAAGAGCTGTCAAAGCGCCTAGGTACGGTCCCAATATTAAACCGAAAATTGTGGCCATAAGTGCTTCTATCTGGATTGTTACAGGGGAGGCAGCTCCCTGAGCTATTTTGATGCCTGGCAGGAAAGACATAACGTAGTATAATGCTGATAGTAACGCGACCATTGCTGTTTTTCTTGTTGTTAAATGAACGAAGTGTAACATTTTAGAATCGAATGTAAATTATTACACACCCTTATTAAGCTTGCGATAACAGACAGTCTACATGTTGGTGATATAGTTGCGAATAA
>JAGTQS010000043.1 GCA_018397055.1 Candidatus Bathyarchaeota archaeon
CCAACGTTTCAGCTTCCCAATGTCTCTAGGCTTCTTCATACAAGCACACTCTCACACTCTAAATTTAAGAGTGTGCCATATGTCTTGGGATAATAGATTCGCTGATTTTTTGGTTCTTGAAGCACATCAATAAAAATAGTGTTAAAATAACAAAAAACTAAATAACAGTCATCTTGTTAATTGGAATGTACCCTACATGACCACAAAATGTAATAAAGAACAAAGAAACACCGACATAATAATTGGCGTTCTTTTTAATACTCCAGTTGAACCATTAAAGGGCGAGAAAATAGATTTTATTGCTGATGCTGAAGTTAAAGAAGTAACAGAGGCCGTTCAGAAAGCCTTAGAAAAACTAGACTTTAAATACCAGATGATACCTTTTGAGATGGACTTTGAAGTTTTGGTTAAGACATTGAAACATCGTAAACCCAACGTAATCATAAATCTTTGTGAGGGAGCCTATGGAGACAGCCATCAGGAAATGAACATTCCAGCAGTTCTTGAGATACTCAAAATACCTTACACTGGTTCATCCCCGTTAACGCTTGGAATATGTCAAAACAAGAGGCTTACAAAAGAGATATTAAGAGCAAACAGGCTGCCAACGCCTAACTATACAGTTCTGGAAAACTTTAGTGACTGGAAGGGAGAAATAGGATTTCCCTTATTCGTCAAGCCTTTCAAAGAAGACGCAAGCATTGGCATTTCAAGTAGAAGCTACGTAAGAAATGACGCTGAGCTTAAGGCTCAAGTTGATTACATCAATAATCGTTACAAGCAGCCAGCGTTAGTGGAGGAATACGTGGCTGGAAGAGAGCTTAACGTGTCAATTTTAGGCAACGAGAATCCAATTGTTCTTCCAATCTCTGAAATAACATTCGATTTTCCCGATGAACCAAAAATAGTTGACTTTTCAGCTAAATGGCTCAAAGAAAGCGAACAATATAAGAGGACAAGACTAGTGTGCCAAGCGTTACTTCCGGCATTTGTTAAAAATGAAATAGAGAAAATTGCATTGCTCGCATACAAAAGTCTTTACTGTAGAGATTACGCACGAATCGACATACGTCTAAGAGAAAATCAACCCTTAATTCTTGAAGCCAACCCTAACCCTGACATAGCACCCGATGCAGGTTTCGTTCGTTCGCTAAGGGCTGCTGGAATATCTTACGAACAGTTTATTGAAAAAATAGTATATTTTGCCCTGCAAAGAGGATCAGGCTAAAAAAGAAATTGAAAGCTATTTATAACAAGCTCACCATTGAAGAGTTTTCGAATAAATCTTGAAGGTTATATCTTTTCAAGGCTTGCCAAAGAATTGTACAAATCAGCTGGTCATAAGTAATACCAGCTGCGGAAGCAGCTTCTGGAAGGCATGAATGAGCATCAGGGTCAGGAATTAAACCAGGCAACGGGTTAACTTCCAATATTCGAGGCTTACCTGCCTTGTCAAGTCTTATGTCCATTCGGCAAAGATCTCGGCAGTTAAGAACGCGGAAAGTTTTAACTGCAATTTGTTTTATTTCTGTTTCAAGTTCAGATGGAATGTCAGCTGGGCAACGGAAGATGTCAAGCGGCTTTTCAGGTACATCCCAAATCCATTTTGCCTCGTAAGAATAGATTGGGCTGGCTTCGCTTGGAAGTTTTTCAAGCAAAATTTCGACTATTGGAAGGACAACAGGATTTCCGTTTCCTATTAAGCCTACAGTGAACTCTCTGCCTGGGAGAAATTCTTCCACAATAGCTGGCTGCTTGTAAGTGTTGATAACCCAAGTGATTTGGTCTCTTAGACTCTTATCATCTTTTACTAGAGACTTACTCCTGATTCCTTTGCTTGAGCCTTCAGCTAATGGTTTAACGATAAGAGGAAACTCGAACTTACGTTTTCTTTTTTGGTTAGGTGACGAAAACACTTGGAAATTCGGTGAAGGAACACCGTTGGCTTTGAGGAATTGGTGTGTTAATGCCTTATCTAAAGCTATAGCTAAAGTGAGCGGTCCTGAGCCCGTGTAAGGTATTCCGAGCATTTCCAACATTGCGGGAACCTGGGACTCTCTGCTTTCGCCTCTTAGACCTTCAGCAATGTTGAAGACAATGTCTAGCTTAAGATTTTGAAATTTGTTGTATGCATCTTCGTTTGCTTCTATTTTGAATACTTCACATCTGCCTTTCCTTAAGGCTTCCATTATGGCGTCAACTGTCGCTTCATCATCAAATTCAATATAGAAATCTTCAGGTTGCCCCGACTTAGGGTCAACTGGCTTCTTAGTGTTATAAGCTAGTCCAACACGAAGGGTCATTGTCTTTCACTAAGGTACCTTTACAGGGACCTCCATAGGTGATAAAACTTGTTTTTCCTTTGGAATTTGTGGGTAGGTGAACTGTTTTCCCTCATAGTTTTTCAGGACTACTTGATTTTCCTCGAGGCTTACGAGATATCTTGGGATGAGAGGTATTTTTCCACCGCCACCTGGTGCATCTATAACGTAGCGTGGAACAGCGAATCCTGAGGTGTAACCTGTAAGGTCTTCAATTATTTTGAGCCCTGTTTCTACTCTCGTCCTGAAGTGATAGGTGCCTTTTACAAGATCCATTTGAAAGAGGTAATAGGGCTTAACTCTAATTTTCAGAAGCTTTTGAACAAGGCTTTTCATTGTTTCAGAGTCATCGTTAACACCCTTTAAAAGCACGGATTGGTTGCCAAGAGGGATTCCTGCATCAGCAAGCAGTCCGCATGCTCTTGAGCTTTCTTCAGTTATTTCCTTTGGATGGTTAAAATGCACATTTACGTATAATGGGTGATACTTCTTTAGTATATTGCACAGTTTCGGCGTTATTCTTTCTGGGAACGTGCAGGGTACTCTGGTTCCAATTCTTAAAATTTCAACGTGTGGAATTGCTCTTAGGCTTTTTAATAAGAA
Organism: Candidatus Bathyarchaeota archaeon; assembly: GCA_018397055.1. Lineage (GTDB taxonomy): Archaea > Thermoproteota > Bathyarchaeia > Bathyarchaeales > DTEX01 > JAGTRI01. Next base: position 2,925 of record JAGTQS010000043.1, read on the forward strand.
CTCAATTGTGTTATCAGACAACAGCAAGGGGTCACCGCCTGACAACAGAACGTCTCTTATAGCTGGGGTTCTTTGTACGTACCTAATCTGTTCAAGTAGAACTTCCGTTGAAAGGTTAATTAGTGGTAAGCCGACTCTTCTTTTTCGGGTGCAGAATCTGCAGTACATTGCGCAGCTGTTTGATACGCACATTAGAACTCGGTCGGGGTAACGGTGAACTAAGCCTGTTGTTGGGCTGTCACCTTCTTCATTCAATGGGTCTTCAGTGCCGTATGGATCTTGCAGTTCAAGTAGGCTTGGGATACATTGTTTCCAGATTGGGTCGTCGACTTCCTCTATCAGGTTAAAGTAGTATCTTGATACTTTCATCGGGTATTTAGCGACAACGCTGTCCAAAGCTTTTATGTCAACGGAAAATTTTTCGAGGAGTTGATGGGGTTTAGTTATACATTCAGAAAGACTTTTTTTCCAACCTTCAACCATTTTATTGTAACACGCGCTGTGACACTTTCGTGCCACGAAAAAAATATGCGATTCCATACGTGCTTTTAAATCTTTCTATTATAATTGTCGAAAAATTTATAAAAAACCGAATTTAGGTCTTCTTCCAAAAAGTGTAATAACATTTTGTGATTACAACGTGTGCTTACAGTGTGTGCCTTATCCTTATATGTCTACATAGGAAGTTCCTCATTAAGGTGAAAAACCATGGGCAGCATATACGTTCAGTCTGGATCTGTGGAGGTTCTTGACAGAGTGGAAGGTGACCTTAACTTAGCCAATGGAGCAACAGTAAGGCCAAAAGATTCAGGAAAGGTTGAGGTTACAGGGGTTGTACAATATGAAGGCGACTGCATCTTCGAATGCAGCCTCTTTGCCAATTCAGTAAGAGGAAGAAATGGAATTCTCACAGTCCAAGGAGACTTGGCTGTTGAAAAAGTTATTAAAATTTATGAAGGCAGCCTTAGGGTTGAAGGAAACCTGCAAACAGTAGACATTGAGGTTGATAGAAGCGTCTTGATTGAGAAAAGTCTTTCTGCTGAGGTCGTTGAGGTTGGTGGAAAACTAACAGTTGGAGGGAACATTAAAGCAAACGAAATAGAAGTTGGTGGAACCTTTGAAACAAAAGGTGACATTGCATCTCAGAAACTGGAGGTTGGCGGAACCGCGAAAGTAGAAGGCTCCATAACCGTTTCCAACATCGAGGTAGGTGGCACGTTTTATGGAAAAGGAGCAGTAAAGGCTGAAAAAATAGATGTTGGAGGCACGTACACCTGTGAGTCAGACATGGATGTCGAAGAACTATGCGTTGGAGGAACAGCGAAAGTCGCAGGAGGCAAAATAAGAGGAAGAGTTAAAGTCGGTGGAAGCTTTGATTCCAGTAAACCATTAATTTTTGAAACCATCGATGTTGGCGGAAAAGTTGACCTCAGAGGTGAAAGTGAAGGGAAAAAGATTTCAGTAGGCGGAACCTTGCGTACTGAGGGTAGTCTGAAGTTCGAAGATGTCGATGTTGGCGGAATCGTGGAGATTCGCGGTGACGCTGTAGGCGAAACGATTGATGTCGGCGGCAAACTTTCTGTTGAGAAGACAATCAGGCTTTCTGGCAAATTGGCGGTTGGAGGGGTAGCTGAGGCTGGCAACGAAATTTTTGCTGGGTCGATTGGTGTCGGCGGTTTGTTAAAAGCTCAAAAAATTGTGGCAGCTTATTTTGTTGATGTAGGCGGGAAAATAGAGACCGTTTATGGAACAAAGGCTACAAAAGTTGAGATTGGAAGAAAAGGCAAGATCGTTGGGGTTGTTGTAGCGAAGGAAGTGATGATTGAAGAAAAAGCCGAGGTCGAAGACATATACGCCCAATATCTTACTATGGAAGAAGAGGCAACCGCAAAAAACGTGTATGCAAAGAATGTTCGCTTGGAAAGAGGCTGTAAAATAACTGGAGAATTACGGTACACCAATGAGTTGAGAAAAGACCCAACAGCAACCTTATTTAAGGAACCGGTTAAGACCACAGAACTTCCTTCTCCTCCAATTTAGGTTTTGAGCCCTGATTTTTTGCAAGGGCAATGTGTAAACAAGTGGAGAATCATAAGAAACCAGGGGTTTCAACTGTCTGATTATAAGAGATTATAAGCCTATTGTTCATAACATCTTTTCAGGGATATTGACATTAACTGTTTCGGCTAATTACTAGAAGAATAATTGAAGACGGTCTTGTGGTGACGGAAATTGGTTAAGCGGACGAAGTATGAGATTTACCTTGCCGTTCTTGGAACGGTTAGAAGTAAGGGCGCATGCCCAATTACGAGGTTGTCTTATGCTGCCCGTCTCCCGGTTGACAGAACTAAGAACGTGGTTGAGTTCTTGTTGTCTAAGGGTCTCCTGAAGGAGGTGAACATTGGCGACAAAAAGCTTTATAGAATAACGAACAGAGGAGGAGAGTTCCTTGAAGCCCTACGGACTGTCAGAAAATTCGTCTGACATTTACAACGTTATGAGTTTTCTTCTCTCAGTTTATCTTCAAGGCTTTTGACTTTTCCATGCTCAAAGACCGTTATCTTTGTCTGAAGGTGAACTCTGAGGCCTAGGCGTCGGAAAAGCCTATAAAGGTCTCCGCCGGAAATTTGGGTTCTCAACTTTCCATCTTGGATAAGGTTGACGAGCATGTTTTCTACGTGTTCAGCTGCTTGCGGATATTGAGCTTTAGCTGCGTTAAGGACTTCCCAAGCTCTATCCACAAAAAAGCGGTTTAGGACTTCCTGTTTGTTAACTGATTTTTCTTCATTGACCTTGGCTTCGGTTTTTATTTCAAGATGCCTTTTGAGTTCAAACAGCTTTTTCCGCCTTAAGGATTCAAGTTCCTTGTCAGACATGAATTTTTGAGCCCGCCTTGTCTATGCAGTGTTACAAAAATATTTGGTTGGTTCTGTTAAGTTTTTTGTTTTAGCACTTGATCATGCGGACTCTCTTTTATATCAATTTCGTTTAATTACAAAAATAATTATCATGCCATTTGTGTTTTATTTCTCTAGGATTGGTTCGTTAGTTTGTATCTCAGAATAGCTGCTATTCCACCAAAGGATTTCCAGAGCATTTGTCCTTCCTCTGTTTCTGTGGAAATCACTTCAACGTTTGTGTTTGTTTGCTCAGCGAGTTCCGCCAGCTCATCAACGATGTCTTTTCGTTCGCTTACCTGAAGTGTTGGGGTCTGGCATTTTGGGCATGGAACGCCTGAGAAAGACTGTTCAAACTCCGCAACCTCTGTTGTTTTCATCGTTTGATAATAGGCGTGACCGCATGAGGTGCATTCAACCTTAACCCGTGTCGTGTTAAGGGCTTCTGAAAGAAGCAATGTGTCAACGAGGTTTGCGTTCAAGGCTCTCCGGACTTCTTTTTCTCCGTAAGTTGCCAGTCCAGTGTCATGCCCAACCTCGTAAAGAAATTTCTGGACAATCCTCTTTTCTTCGACGTATCTGACATTTTTGATGATTTCTGGGGCTCTCTCAAGAATTTCGTCGATTCCTTGCTCACCCGTGTATGCCGTGTCCACGATAGCGACGATTTTCTCCTTAAGCCTGTGGTCAATGTATCGACCCTTGTCAAAATCGTACTTTGTTGGCCCAGCACCTCCTAAGATGATGCCCTTAAGGTCAGGAATTGAGAGGAAATTCTCGTTTGCGTGGGTTCCTACACGTTTAAAAAATTCTTGCACCTGCATTTCACGCAGCCTCTCGAACCTTCGGGCAGACTGTCCTCCTGCACGGTGCTTACCTGGGATTCCTGAGGTTATATCTTCAATAATTTCCATCCTTGATCCTCTGAGGGTGGCAAAGGTAGCTGCGCTTGTGTCGATCAACAAGATTCCGTACGTCTCGGTTTCTTTCAGCAGATCCATTAGGTACTCGATGTGAAACTTGTTATCGCATCTGTAAAGGTAGATGCCTATAGGCTCAGGCGGAATAACGACGTATGGTCCCTCAATTCTTTCGCTTCCCAAACCGTTCTGAGGAATTGCGCCGCAAAAAATGACCAGACCGTTTTCTGGAACGGTTCTGAAGAGCTTTAGACGCTGAATGACTTTGACAATAGCATCTTGAACATTCTTCCGCGTAGTGTTCGACTTTATGTTTGAGGCTGTTCCCCACTCCTCCTTAAGCATCTGGGCCACTTCGCTTATCTGGCGCCCAGGAGGAACATAAAGCGAAACGAGCTCCGTGCCCCTTCCCTCTTTACGAGCCAGATAATCAAGTGTCCTCTTCAAACGAAACCTTTCAAGCGATGTCCTCTTCTGGCTCATTATTATGAATACCTCAACTTAAGATTCAGCTGAGTCATGCACGTTTTTAATCGGTCTTTAGATTACTTGCCTTAAGCTAATTAAACATTTAGGCTTCGTCTATGCGTTTTATTAAGAATTCTGTTTTTCAGATATTCTTTCAATTTCTCTTTCGACGCTTCTTAGGAGCTCAGGTTTTGTTAACATCAACACTGCAAGGGAATGCGAGCATCTTCCTCGGCGGATGAATCCAGGACAGTTGCAGTTTATTTCTCCGTTGATTTTTTGGGCAACTGTGTAGGTTCCGTGTTCTCCAACCACGTTGTAGGCTCCTTCACCTATGTGTTCCACTTTCCTCTTTTGAATGAGGTCGTAGGCTTTCCTAATCATCTTGTCTATTGGCAATCCCCTTCGCCAGCGTCAAAACTAAAATCCAATATTAATGCAATATATATAAAGTTGGCTAAACCAGAGTTGTCTTTGGTTTCTATTGCTTCTATTTTTGAAGCCATTTTTTCTTGATCTTGCATGCCACCGTATAAGCTGGATCAAAAACGTTTCCAACATCATATTCAACACATTGCCCAAGCAAAATATGCAAAGAACGATCTGTCAAGTCATAATCTTCTTTAAGCCACCTTACCATCTCGGTTGTAGCAATCTGAAGAGCTTGGTCCAAAGGGCAAGCGTTACCCACCGTCATCAGATATTCTCGATTCTCTGCACGTGGCCAGTTGATATTTTTGTTTTTAATTAGACTAACTGTGAATTTTACGTCGAACGAAACTTCAATCCCAGTTCCAGCAATTTCACCATCAGCTTGGACTGCATGTCCATCTCCAACAAAGAATAACGCACCTGGCATAAAAACTGGGAAATACATGGTTACTCCAGATACAAACCCATTGTAATCCATGTTTCCTCCATATTGTCCAGATGTAATAGACGAGATAGATTGACCGTCTTCAGGAGCTACGCCGATGCAGCCAAGCAAAGGATGTAGAGGCAAAACAATTTGTCCCATCTTGGTTTTGGGATTAAGTAAAGTCGCAGTTCCTTTCTCAAGGTCCAGTTTCCACTCCGCAGTTATACTTGGTTCTATATTCATAAACTCAGAAACATAACGTGGCTCCAAAACATGAGGTGCAATAACAGTTGACGACCTTCCTATCTGTCTGTTTGGCCACAGCCGATCTAATTGAACCGCTAATACATCTCCGGGTTCAGCACCCTCAACATAAAATGGTCCGGTTAACGGGTTTGGGCCAGAAGCGACTTGGTCATCTTTAAAGTCTCTTCCTGCATTATCAACTGTTTTTGTTACAACAGTGTCTCCATCCTTTATTCTCAGAACAGGCTCATAAGAGCCAAAGGTTTTATAATATTTCATAGGTTCAAAATTGTGCACAGTCATTCTTTTTCACTTCGTTTTAATCTGATTATTTTTACTGTAATCTGTTTACTAGTAAAGGTTCAATCTTTTTGGGTCATGTTTATTTAACATTAGTACCTTTTATATTAGTGCTTCATTATACGTAACTGTTTTTATTATGATGTGCTGTTTATCTAATAGTTAATGAGAAAATCAGTTAAAAGGCGCACGTTTCTTATATATGATTTGTTTACGTTTCGGGAAATGGAACATGAAGCATCTTATCGTCGGAATTGATCCAGGTGTAAACGTTGGATTGGCCGCGATCACGTTAAATGGTAAGCCAGTGCTAATTGAAAGCAAACGTAGCTGGAGCTTCTCCGACTTGATTAAGACAATCTCAGAGTTAGGTGAAGCCACAATTGTCTCAAGCGACGTTTCCCCTGCTCCTGAGCTTCTAGAACAGCTTTCGCATAAATTGAACGCTGTGCTTTTTGTCCCGTTGTTTTCGATGGCTGCCATTGAGAAACGACAAACAGCAAAGGAATACGCTCAAAATTTCGAGTTCAAGATCAGAAATGTTCATGAAGCTGATGCCTTAGCTGCAGCTGTTAAGGCTTACCGACATTACCAAACAAGGTTGGAGCAAACAGAAGAAAAATTGAAACGACTAGGTCTTGATCCTCTCGTTGATGAGGTGAAAAGCCTTGTAGTGAGGGGATACACCGTTAAAAGAGCAGTTCAGATGCTTCAAGACTCTAAACGCATCATTCCTCCGAAAATCGTGAAGAAGGCGGTTCCAACAGAGGAACATTTGAAGGATATGGTTGCTGAGCTCGAAGCTAAACTAAGTTGGGAACAACAAAAATCAGAGGCTCTTAGACTGGAAAATAGGGAACTTCGGATGAAAGCGAAAACCTTAGAGTCTGAAATTGCTTCCTTAAAGAAGGCTATTGAAAAAGAGAGAAGTAGACAACAAGTAGAGATTAGGCGCGAAAGAGAATACGAAATTTTGTCAGATGAACTTCAAAAAGCTAAGGCCAAGCTATCTGAGCTTTCTGTTCAGCTTGAAGATTATAAACACCTTTTCGATGAGGTGCAAAGACTTAGAGAACAAGAATCTCAAGGAAAAATAGTTCTTCTTAAGCCGATTGAAGCCTTTACCGAGAATGGATTGCAAAAAGCCTTCTATCTCTACAGCATAAAGGCGGGCGACTCAGTTTTGCTTCTTAACCCAAGTGGAGGAGGCGCCATGACCGCGGAAAAACTGTCCAAAAGAGGCATAAACGTGGTTGTCGCCCAAGGGTCAATGTCGCATCAAGCCCAAGAAGTTTTTACGCAGTATAAAGTTCCAGTGATTTCTGCGGAACGCCTAAAAATCGAGTGGCTGGAAGGATTACCATATGTTGATTCAGAATTCCTTAGGAAGGTTATGAAAGAGGCTAGCCAGACAGAGGTTACGAAAGCATACGAGGAAATCAGAACACTTTTGGAAGATCACAGAAAGGAGATTACCACAAAGGATTAGTTTGAACACTTATCAATGTTCAGAAGCAGAGGCACAGTGGTTTTGAACCAGGCAGTTAAGGCACCTACGTTTTTTACAATACTCTAAGTTCAATCTTACAAGGGCTGACTCATAGATTTCAATGTCCTTTAAGCCTATTTTTTGGGCTGTTTCTATTGCCATTTTTGATGGTTTCGGTTTTGCTTTTTCCCATTTTCTTCTGAGTTCTCTGAGAAAAATGTTGACGCAAACTGGTCCTATACCTTTGAACTCTATAAGCCTTTTTTCAAGGTCGTCTGGACTGTTTGACTGTTGATGAATTTTTTCAAGGTCTCCATATTTTTCTTTAAGATCCTTCATGATTGTTATCAGATTTGAGGCCGTGGAGAAATCATATCTTACGTATCCTCCTGAATCCAGAACCTCAACTAAACGGTCCCATCCAGCGTCCAAGATGCTGTCAGCCGTGGTTAATCCCGCTTCTTCAAATTTACGGAAGGTTTTCTTCGCAATCTCAGCAGAGATTCTTTTGGCAAAAAGTATTGATGCCAGAAACCATTTAAACCTGTCTTCTGGCTTAGTCAAATTTAAACCTAATTCTTCAGCGTAACTTTCCAGTATTCTGAGCTGGCTATTAACGGTCAGAAATTTTCGCCCTCTTTCCTTCAATGTAATTTTTTACTATAAATTGTTTATAAGGATCTATTTAAGTCTAGATTGAAAGTGTGTTTAATAATTGCATAATATTATTGGTTTTATAGTCCTAAGGTGAATTGCTTCTCAAGAGAAAAAAGTGAACTTAAGAATATGATGCTAGTAAGTATTATAAGATCGCTGGACTGCGAAAAAAATTATCTCTCTAATGAATTTTTTATAGCTTATTCCAGCAGCCTTCAGTGATCGGACGAACCCTGAGTCAAATGAGATATCTGGGTTTGCATTAACCTCTAAAACGAACGGTGTGCCATTTTTTAGACGGATATCGACCCGCGCGTAGTCTCTGCAGCCTAATAACTTATAGGCCTTTAACGATGTCCTCTTGACGGTTCTTTCTACAGATGAAGATAATTTAGCTGGACAGACAGGTTTAGTATTTTGATATTCTTCACTTTTTTCTAGCCACTTTGCTGAATAGTCAACAATTTTTGGTTCTTTCTTATGTTCAAAAATTATCTCTGAGATTGGTAAAACCTTTGGTTTTTCGTTGCCGAGAATTGACACATTAAGCTCTCGTCTGTCAATGTACTTTTCTACGAGAGCTGGTTGCTTGTACCGCCTATTAATGTAGTCTACTCGTGATTTGAGTTGCCGATTGTTTTTAACGAAGTTCTTCTTCATAATGCCTAGACTTGCATCCTCTCGTAAAGGTTTCACCATCAATGGAAACTCAACTTCATTTTTCCAATCCTTGTAACTATCTAGGATTTGATAGTCCGGAGTAGGAATTCCATTGGCTCTCAGGATATGCTTTGTCAAACCTTTGTTTTGGCACAACCCTAGGGTCAAAGGCGGCGAACCAGTATACGGAATCTTTAGCAGTTCCAGCACTGCTGGCACATTCATTTCAAACTTGCTTCGTCTAAAAAAGGCTTCGCAAAGGTTCACAACGACATCTGGTCGAAACAGTTCCAATGAGTTGATAAGAGTTTTGACTTCGTCCTTGACTGGAAGCAAGTGACAAGACCAACGAATCTTCATAATGGCTTCTTGAACCGCCTTGACGTTGTCTTGAACCTTAGCCTCTGAAAATCTACTGTAATCCTCCTCAGAAATGTCCTTATAGATCACGTCAAAAAGAATTCCGACTCTAAAGTCCCAGGCAGCAACCTGTCTTCGGCCACGCTCAAACCTGAACATTGCAATTACGCTTAACAATAATAAACTCGGAATCATATAGAAGTTTTGAAAGAAGAAAGGTCTTTAGTCCAGTAAAAATGAAGTGCGCATAATAGCTTAATAGCTAAACCATAATTCCCAACGCATTAGGTTTAAGTTAGTTGTTGTTATACTTCTACTTGGGAGGGTAAAGGTGCTTCGAAAATGCTTCATCGCGATTCTATTTATTATCTTACTGAATATGCCAAATGCAATCGAGACAAAGGCTGATTCTGTTTACGAAGAGTCTATAACGATTACCATTGGTTTAACAAAGGATATGAATTGCAGTGCTCATGTAACGTTCACAGTTTCAAGTCCAAATGGTCCAATTGATACCTCTGAATTTGTAAGTGAGCCGAGTTTCGTTTACTTATATGTTGAATGTAATCCATATGTAACTAATGGAATTTCTTGGGACACGCCTACGGTGCCTCATAATTTTTCCTATTCCACTCATGTTGAAGTATGTCTGAATACGAAGATGTTAGACAACCCTGTTCTAGACACATCTAAAGCTGATGCCTTGAAAAAAAATTTGAGGACTTGTTAAAGGTTCATCTTTTCTACGATGAACACTTGCGCGACTCCTTTGGCCAATCCTCCCTTAGCCTCCCCCCTTCTTCTAATAATACTGGTATCATTTTTTATAATTACTTAACCGAGATTCCAGCAGTTGAAGAGTTTTGGAACGCCTTTTTAAGACAAGAGTATCCGGGATTTAGTGAGATTTTTTACTCGAATCCTAGTAATGTACCCTTTGGCATAAGACTAAGGCTTGAAAAAATTGGCGACCAATATTTGTGGACATATCAAATTGTTTGTTTTGGTGAAAGATTTCCAATAAGCTTCAACAAGGAATACGTGGTTAGCGTGAACGAAATGCTTGGGCACGTGGGAGCTGTGGATTCTGCGCCTGAAGCTTTATCATCGAACGTCGTCATTCAGCTTTTTGTTGGAAATGGAAATTGGACATTTGTTCCTCTTGAAACCGTGCCTGAGATGACTAAAACAGTGGACACGCCGGAACAAATCACGTTTCAAACCGACATCGCAGGTAGCAGCTACAATGACATCAAAATAAGGTTTAAGATTTTTGAGTCAAGCAATGACGCGACAACCACGTATGCAGCATCTATAGTACTAGGCGCATTATTCTGCATAACTGGAATTCTTTTATTAAAGAGACGCAAGCCTAAGTCTTAAAGTTACAGGATTTAAGAGCCTCATCTTGGCGAAGGTGTTATATCTTTTCTTGTTGCCATATAAAGGCAAAATGGAGGATTCAACATGCAAGTTTATAAAGTTGCAATTATCGGTTCGGGTGGTCGTGGCAAGTGTCACGCAAGAGCCTACGCTGTTAATCCTGAAGCTAAAATTGTGGCTTGCGCAGACATAAAAAAGGAAAACGCTGAAGCCCTTGCTGCGGAGCAAGGTCTTCCAAAATCTCAGATTTACTTAGACCATAAGGAAATGCTTCGTAAAGAGAAGCCTGACATAGTCAGCGTATGCACTTGGCCCGAGTCGCATGCGCAGATGGTAGTTGACAGCGTCGAAACAGGGGTAAAAGCCATCTTTCTCGAGAAACCTCTTGCTCCCACATGGGCTGAGTCTAAAAAACTTTATCAAGCATGCGTGGACGGCGGGGTTGTGCTTGCTGTTTGTCACCAGCGCAGGTTTGCGCCTCTTTTTGTTAAGGCTCGTGAACTTGCGAACAACGGCACAATTGGTCAGCTGCACAGGGTTGAAGGGTTCTGCCCAAACCTTTTCGATTGGGGCACGCACTGGTTTGACATGTTCAATTTCTACAACAACGACCAGCCTGCTGAATGGGTTATTGGTCAAATTAGCTACGAGTGGGAAAAGCCGTACACTTTTTTCGGGGTTCCCGTTGAGACTAATGGGCTTTCGTACATAAAATGGAAGAACGGCGTATGCGGGCTTATGGTTACGGGTCGAAACACTGGGGGAAGGTGTGCGAACAGGCTTATCGGAAGCAAGGGCATGATTGAGTTGGATGTTTTCTGGAACCACCAGATTTGGGGAGAAAAAAAGGAGGGACCAATTCTCCGTGTCCTGTCGGAGGACTCGAAAGGCTGGCTTACGCCGGAGCTCAGATACAGTTCTGGTGAGCTTTACCCTTACAAGAACAGTGAACAGATGGAAGATGTGCTGGCGGTTAAAGACCTGATTGAATGTCTGAAAACAGGGAGAGAGCCGGTTTTGGCTGGATGGAAGGCGCTTCAGGCAACTGAGCTCATCTTCGCTACTTACGAGTCTAGCCGTAGGAGAGCAAGGGTTTATCTTCCACTGGACATCGAAGACTCCCCATATATCTCAATGCTTGAGTCAGGTGTTATTGGACCAAAAGCTAAAGGCCCTTAGGTTTTTCCCTTTTTCTTTATTAGTTCTTTTCGTACATTGGTCTTTCGCCGTGTGCAGCTTTTTGTGGAACTGGTCTTTTATCTTGAAATATGC
>JAGTQS010000044.1:0-4023 GCA_018397055.1 Candidatus Bathyarchaeota archaeon
TCCAAATATGAAAAATTAACATTATTTTGGTAAAATACTTTAAAGAAATGGGCAAAAGCCAAAAATTTGCCAAACTTTAGTTTTAATAATATTTATTCAAAAAATTTTCTCAAAAACTATGGTTATACTTGAGGTAAAGCGTTTTTCGATTGTAAAATATATTCTGTTCCCTCTTGTATGGCCTGAGCGGTCAAATTAAAATTCAGGTCATGGGCATACCCTAAAGCCTCAATGTAAGATTGCAGTCCCAAATCCAATAGATTTATACTTAAAGCGTAAGTTGGGTAGGCAACATTTTTCAGTTCCGAAAGCTCTGTTCTTAACACTAACATGTCATTCCGTTTGGCATCCATCCGATTTGAAAAAGTTGTAGCTGTAATTGTGCCATTAATCAAGTTCATCATGTCAACGCTCATCAACTCCAAAATGCCACTTGCACGGGAATATAGGCTCTCAAGTTTTGCAGCAGTCTCTGCGCTTGTCAAGGTTTTGGGGGCAAAAATGTAGAAATATATCGCTAAGGAACCGGTTATGATTGCTATTGCAACGAAAAAAAAGAACATAATAGCCTTCTTCTTCAGCCTCAACTAATAGACCACCAGTAAATCAGATACAAAAAAATAACTGTTACTTATTTAAACGCTTTTTCCACTCAATGCCAAAAAATGAGAACAAATCTAGGGAAATTTCACAAGAACTCGACCTGGATTTAAATGAGCCTCACCCGCTTCAGTGTCGGCATACCTAAAAGCATCTTCTAAATCCTTAGCAGACCTAATGACGAAATTCTTATCTGAGATTGCTCTTTTTACTTTGGACCTAAAAGACTCATTATTTCTCAGTAAATCTAAAACCTTAACAAAATGTTCCATTTTACTTCGCGTAATTCCTCTAAACATCAAATTTTTGTTTACAATATTTGTAATGGCAACTGAGACTTCACCTGAAGAAATCCCAAGTAAGATGCACCTACCGCCTAGCCTGAGAAGCCTGATTGATTGCGAAACCGTACTTTTGTGAGCGCCTCCTCCTGCAGCCTCAAAAACAACATCAATTTTGCCAAATAGTTCCTCAAGTCTTTGTTTTTCCTTATACGAATTCAAGATAGTAGCAAAATCTCTAGCCATAGAGAGCTTACCATCAACTACGCCGATGAAGAACAGATTCTCATGCGGAATTCTTACCATAGACGAAACTACAGAAGCAACAAGAAAACCAATAGCGCCATCACCAATAACAGCAACTTTTTCACCTTCCTTAATGCCAGAAGCCTCTACAGCGTTCAAAGCAACCGAAATAGGCTCAGACAAGGCTGCAACCTCAAGTTCAATGTCTTCAGGAACAGGAATCACACGGGACTCTGGATATAAAAAGAAGGTTCGAGCAAGCCCGTCCACATTGGCAGCCATGTATTTGGCTTCGTAACAAAGATTTTCCTGCAAATTCATGCAAGCAAAACATTTTCCGCAAGGAACCAAAGGGTTAACGACAACCCTTGTTTTAGGCAGAATAGTAGTTCCTGCGCCTGTCTTTACCACTTCAGCCACACCCTCATGTAAAAGGCACATGGGAAGCCGCTTCGCAAGTTTCTCAAGTTCCTTTTGGCCCTTAAAATAAAGCATCTCACTTCCGCATATTCCAGCTACAATGGGTTTTAGTAAAAGATGATAATCAGGAATAGAATCTATTATACGTGTTCTCTCAACAAATGTGAAAGGCTTCGTCAAACAATATTCTCTGGCGACAACCTCTACAATTTTGGCAGTCAATTGTGAATCTCCTCTTGAACCTACTTGTTTGTCTCAGTTTTAAGCTTGTTGTGGAAACATGTGTTTTCGCCTAAATGACAAGCAGGGCCTTTTGGCTTAACGAGAAATAGAACTGCGTCACCATCGCAGTCAACTAGGATATCAACAACTTCTTGAACATTACCTGAAGTTTCGCCTTTCTTCATCACACGACCAAATGAACGGCGATAAAAATGGGCAAATCCAGTCTCAACTGTCTTTTCTAGGGCTTCGCGATTTACATAGGCTAAAGTTAAGACCTTCAGAGATTCGCTGTCTTGAACTACAACTGGAATTATTTCGTCTTTACTGAAGTCTAATTCATCAATGTTGTAAAGCTTTCTAAACTTCAAAGCCGAACAGCTACTCCTTTTTCAGTCAGAAACCGTTTTACAACAGGAATCGGGTACTTATCATAGTGAAAAACAGAGGCAGCTAGAGCAGCATCAGCCTTTCCAATTGTGAAAGCCTCGAGAAAATGCTCAGGTTTCCCAGCTCCACCACTTGCAATGACGGGGATGTTAACTCTTTCTGCTATGCTTCGAGTTAATTCTAAGTCATATCCATCTTCTGTTCCGTCACGATCCATTGAGGTGACAAGTATTTCTCCAGCTCCAAGCATTTCAACTTGTTCTGCCCAACGAAGGGCATCGATACCTGTAGGCTTACCTCCAGTGCCACCATATGTATGAACTTCAAACCAGCAACGACCTTGAGAGGTGTTTACCATAACCTTGTCGAACTGCTCTTTAAACCGCCTTTTAGCGTCAATCGCTACGACAACACATTGGCGTCCAAAAATCTCAGCAAGTTCACTGACCAACTTGGGATTTTCAACTGGAGCAGTATTTATTGATACCTTATCGGCACCATTACATAAAACAACACGAGCATCCTCAACGCTTCGAATACCGCCTCCAACAGTAAAAGGTATGTCAATCTCAGCTGCAACAGCTTGAACAACATCCTTCAGAATTTCCCGCTTCTCAGGAGAGGCAGTGATGTCAAGAAAAACAAGTTCATCTGCGCCTTCTTCACTATATCGTCTACCGAGCTCAACTGGGTCGCCAGCACCTCTATGACTCAAGAAACGGACGCCTTTTACTACTCGGCCGTGGTCCACGTCAAGGCAAGGAATTATTCTTTTTGCCAAAACCAATCTTCAATCAACTACCAATTAAGAGTCTCTTGCAGTTCTTAAGGCTTCACTCAAACTGAATCTTCCTTCATAAAGGGCTTTCCCAACGACAACTGCGTTGATCCCTAACCTCTTCAACGCTACGAGGTCATCAAGGCAACTTATGCCGCCGGCTGCAATTATGTTAACGCCTTTTTTACAGATCAGAGCTAGAGATTCAAAATCAGGACCAGAAAGGGTTCCATCTCGAACCACCGAGGTTACTAAAAAAAATTTTACGCCTATTTTAGAAAATTTGGTTATTGCATCAAAAGTTGTAATCTTTGCAGAAGCCTTCCAGCCTTTTATTAAGACCTTCCCATTAATGTTGTCAAGAGCGACGAGTATTCTCTTTTCGCCATACTCATTCAAAAGAGTTTTAACTACAGAAGGCTTGGAAAAAGCGATAGAACCCAAAATACACCTGTCCACTCCCAAATTTAGCAATTTGCGGGAAAGATTCAAAGTTCTTATACCGCCTCCGACTTGAATATTGATCTTCAAGGCATTCACAATCGACTCTATCATTTTTAGATTGTCACCAACTCCTAAGGAGGCATCCAAATCGATCACGTGAATGAAACTTGCACCTTCCTTCTCCCATTTTTTGGCAACTGACACAGGGTCACCTAAATGTTCGTAGGAAGTCACTAATTTAGGGTCTCCCCTTACGAGTCTTACAACCTTGCCATTCATCAGGTCCACTGCTGGAATAACGTCCATGTCCATCAACGACCCTATCTTTTTAGTATCTCACTAAAATTTCGAAGGATAACTTGGCCTAGTTTACCAGACTTCTCTGGGTGAAACTGTGTTGCCCAAATGTTTTTATAAGCAACGATAGAAGCGAAATCTAAGCCATATCTTGTATTGGCCACAACAACTTCTCTATCAACGGGTCTACCATAATAGCTGTGAACAAAATAGAAATAGTCGTCCTCCCTGATTCCGTTAATTAGCCTAATATGCTTAACAAATTTAAGCGTATTCCAACCCATATGTGGAGTCTTTATAGTCGAAGGAAATCTTATCACTTTTCCCTTAATTAGGCCTCCTTCA
>JAGTQS010000044.1:4039-14087 GCA_018397055.1 Candidatus Bathyarchaeota archaeon
CACTAGATTCGAAAAGAAGTTGCATACCCAAACAAATACCAAAAACTGGAACTCCATCATTTATAAGTTCATAAATGTCATATTTCAAAGCCTGAATGCTTTCGGAACCAGCTCTGAAGTTCCCTACACCTGGCAGTACAACTGCGTCCACTTCTTTGAGACCATTTGAACTTGTAACTATGTTTGTTTCTAAACCAATTTTTCGAAGAGCGCACGTTATGCTGAATAAATTGCCTATACCACAGTCGATTACAGCGACTTTGGGAAATCAGATCACCCCTTTTGAACTTGGAATCCCTATTCTTCTAGGATCAATGGAAACAGATTGTTTTAAGGCAAGAGCTAAAGCCTTGAAGGAGGCCTCAACCTTGTGGTGGTCATTCGAGCCATATTGAATGTTAACGTGCACATTAGCTTTCAGAGCCATAGCAAAAGTTTCAATGAAGTGAAGAATGTTTTCACAAGGCATTTCTTCAATCTTTTTACCTCTAAGCATCAAGTTGGCAACGACATATGGTCTTTTTGCAAGGTCAACTGCGGCTATAGCCAAAGAGCAGTCCATGGGCACAATTGCAAAACCAAACCTTGTTATACCCGATGATAACCCTAAAGCCTTCAGTATAGCTTCACCCAGACAAATGGCAACGTCCTCAACTATGTGGTGCGTTAAGTCTCCCTTAGCCTTAATTTTTATATCGATTAGGCTATGGGCAGCAAGAGAGGTTAACATGTGGTCTAAAAACTCAATTCCAGTGTTAACTTGAGCCGCGCCTGCCCCATCAAGATTGACTTTTACTTCAACGTCTGTTTCATTGGTTTTTCTATAAACTTCACCTATTCGCAAAACTTTCCTCTCCTGATAGATTTAATTATGTATGGTAAATCATTAACTGAAGGTATAACCATGTCGCAACCAAACTCTAAGAAACTATCTCTTACAAGATTTGCAAGGCTCGAATGTTGATAGACTCCTGCAAAAACGAAGTTTCTACTTGCATCCGATGCTTTTTTAGCCATCAATGCATCTTCTATGGAATCACCAACATAAAGAATGCAATTATATTCTTTAAATCCCTCAGCTGCCTTCAGAAGCGAAAAAGGCTCAGGTTTTTTCAAGTTAATAGACACGCCTTTATCTTGAGATAACCTACATTCAGCCTCCTCAGTAGTCTCCAAAAAAACCGAAGCGTCTGGATAAAATTTTGTAATCAAATCCCTTAAAACGTATTTTGCAGGTTCAATCCTGCTTCCTGAAGCGATGCCTAACCTGTTTTTACCAAAAAGGAAAATCAATTTATCAAGAACTTCTGGTATGATGATGAGTTTTTCGTTTTCAATCATTCCAGTGTCTAAATTGAGACATGGCTGAATTCCAAATGTTCGATTAAAGAGTTTTGCACCTTGAAAAAACTCCTCAAAAATCGTCGCTATTACACTTATGCCTACCTTAGCTTGCGGGTGAAGAAACTCTTTTAGAATATTATAGAAAACAGTAAAATCTTTGTTTGAGCCTTCTTTCTTTAACAAGTTTTTATCCACTGAAACTATGCCGGAAGCGTCAAGGCTTCTTGCGAACATCTTCAAATTACGAATCACATCATTAAAAAAAGCATTAGTTAATGTATCGTTACTTAATTCTTTCTCTATCGCTTTTCTTGTTGATGAAAGTCGTTTTGATGGTTCTTGCTTCAAATCAATTTTTTGAATTTGCTGCATGAAAATTTTTCTAATATTACTTGGCAGATTACTGAGGATAAACATTAAAATTCCATAGACAGTGTCCCAATCGTTGTTGAACCCTCCGGTTTTACGGAAAAGAAAAATTATCTCGTCTGAAACCAAATTTTCTTGTATTTTCATGCCTAAAAGAGCCTCGAGGATATAAGCAACGGTCTTCTTAATAGCTTTGTTGTATGAGTCTCGAATGTCAACAAGCACACCATCGCAGTCGAAAACAATCCCATCAACCTGTTTAAGCATTGAAAGACTATCTTTCCTAATGTATGCTTCGAGACCATTGACTTTCAGAATAAGGTAGCTGTCAGTTTTCATTTAACTCAAAATCTCCTTTAACGCCCTTAGAAACCGATCCATCATAGGCTGAGGAGCGACAGTAACTCTTAAGCAGTTCGGATATCTCAAAACTTGCCCAATGTCTCTAACGATTATACCTTTACCTAAAAGTTTTTCATAGACTATCTTTGAACTCTTAGAGGTTTGGAAGAGGACAAAGTTGGTTTCAGAATCGAAGGCTTGAACTCCTCTAATTTTGTTTAGGTCTTCAATAAGAATTTGACGCTGCACCTTAATTTTTTCAATAACTTCTTTTATGATGCCCTTGTTTTCTAGAATTTTTATCGCTGTTTTTATGGTAACAAGTGTAACAGTGTATGGCATCTGAAACTTTTCATCCATAATCTTAGCGAACATAGAGTTAGAAATTGCACAGCCAATTCTTAAACCTGCTAAGCCAAAAACTTTTGAGAAAGTTCTGAAGACAACTAAATTTTCATATTTATTAACAATGTCAACGAAAGAACCGTCAGAAAAGTCCACATAAGCCTCGTCTACAGCAACAACACCGTCAAAATTGTTAGCCAAAGCTTCAACATCTTGACGTTGAAACTTGTTGGCAGTTGGATTATTTGGGCTGCAAAGAAAAATTAGCTTAGTCCTTGATGAAACATTCTTAAGCAAATTATCAGTGTCAAGAGAAAAGTCTTCTTTGAGAGGAACTGCCTTGTAATAAGCCCCTACAGTTCTTACACACCGTTCATATATCGAAAATGTTGGCGATATAGAAAGTGCTTCGTCGCCTTTTTTAAGCATCATTCTTGCAATTAAATTTATCAAGTCATCGCTTCCAGTACCAATCACTATTTGTTCTGGTACTACTGAAAGGTACTTGGCTAAAGCCTGTTTGAGCTCTATGCACTCGTCTCTCGGATAGATTCTGGGATCAATCTCGTCCACCGATTCTTTAAGAACGTTCCTTAGAAAATCCAAAGAAACAAAGAAGTTCTCATTGGAGTTTAGTTTTATAATTTCTTCAGGTCTTCTTCCCAGTTTTCGGGCTAAACCACTGATTGTCTCTCCAACTTCGTAGACGCCCAAGCCTTGAGCTTCATCAAACAATTGCTTTATAGTTTCTTTTTTAGGTTCACTCACCTTTGAAACGTCCCTCCACAGCTAAGGCATGGTTAAGCAGCCCCTCTGCATTGGCCATTGCCGTAAGTGGCTTTCTTATCTCACTAAGTCCTTGTCTTGAGCACTCTATAACGTTAAACCGTTTAACAAAATCCAAAACTGAAAGGCCAGAATAAACATGGCTAAACCCCTCAGTAGGTAAAACATGAACGGTCCCAAAACAGTAATCACTAGCAGCCACAGGCGAATAACGACCAACTAGAACAAGCCCAGCAGAATCAATTTGTCCAGCAATTTTCCAGCCGTCCGCAGAAAAAATTTCTAAATGTTCAGGAGCATACTTGTTTATGAAATCTATGGCTTCCTCTATGGTTTTGCAAATGATTATAAAGCTGTTTTTAACTAAATTTCGAGAAACCAGTTCCCGATTAGGCACTTTTTCAATAGCTTTTTGTAATTCCGTCCTAACAGATTCTGCAACCTTTTTAGAAGTTGTCACAAGCACTGCGACGCCGTCCATGTGTTCCGATTGAGAAACCAAGTCTAATGCCACAATCTGCGTATCAGCTGACTCATCAGCCAACACAACAATCTCACTTGATCCGGCAGGGATATCAATTGGTAAATCTTTTGAAACCAGCATTTTTGCTGCAACAACAAATTTGTTCCCAGGTCCAACTATTTTATCCACAGGCCTAATTGTTTGAGTTCCATAAGCCATAGCAGCAATTGCCTGGGCTCCTCCTACCCTATATATTTCGTCTACGCAACAAATATCTGCTGCTACAAGAATTAATGGGTTAATCTCACCCATAGTTCTGGGCGGCGAAAAAACAGCTACTTCTGATACACCAGCAACCTTAGCAGGAGTAACAGTCATAACTAGGCTACTTGGATAAGAAGCCGCTCCGCCTGGAACGTAGCATCCTAATCTTCGAATGGGACTTGTACAACTTCGAATTCTTATTCCGTTAGCTTCGTATTCGAAAACAAGACGTTTAAGTATTTTTTTCTGAAATTTTTCAACGCGTTTTTTGATGAATTTAATCGCTGAAACCTGTTCTTTACCTACTTTGCGGTATGCCTTTTCGATGTCATCTTTTTCCACGTTTATACGGTTAGCAGGTAGTTTAACACCATCAAACTTTTCCGTGTAGTCAAGAAGAGCCGCATCTCCACGTTTTACTACATCATCAACTATAATCTTAGCTTTTTCAGTAACTTCGCGATCGATTTTTTTAACATTTGGCCATCTATTCCTTAAAATACTAGTCTGTGCATCCGCATAATCGAGAATTTCTAATTTTAAACTAGGCATGTTAGTCAACCTTCATTACCTTCTGTGAAATTTATTTCATCAAGAGGAAGAACTTGCCGAGGCTCATAGATTACAAGTCCTTGAGCAAGTTTCCTTAGATTCGGCAAAATCTCAAGAAATTTATCTCTTTCGATTACTGTGTTTACTGAGAACCAGTCCTTGTCAGCCAGCGGAGAAACTGTTGGTCGCTTTAGTGCAGGCAGACTTTGTATAAGTTTATCGAGATTTTTCTTGTTTACATTCACGAAGATGTGAAGTTTTTTACGTCCATCAATTACACCCTTTAATAAGGTGAGTATATCAAAAATTTTTTCTTTCTTCGCCGGATCCTTTAGCGCTTTTTTATTTGCAATGAGAACAGCGGTTGATTCCATCATAGTTTCAATAGGTTTAAGGTTATTCTGTTCCAGTGTTGTTCCAGTTTCAGCAACATCAATTATTGCATCAGCGTTCTCGGGCGGTTTAGCCTCGGTTGCTCCGAAAGAAAGAAATAAAGCGACTTTTTCATTTTCTCCTTTCTTCCACCAAGGTGTCACCATAAGAGGATTTATAGAGGAATAAAGTTTGTAATAGACAGGGTTTTTCATCAAGTACTCTGCAGAAAGATTTAGGTATTCTGTTGAAATCCTCAAAATTTTTCCTTGCTTAGAAAAGTTTTCCAGTAACTCTGAAAGAGAATTAATTTCTGTCCAAGGTTTAGGAACAGCCAAGACAAGTTTTACCCATGAATATTCAAGATCGAGTAA
Source organism: Candidatus Bathyarchaeota archaeon (assembly GCA_018397055.1). Taxonomy (GTDB): domain Archaea; phylum Thermoproteota; class Bathyarchaeia; order Bathyarchaeales; family DTEX01; genus JAGTRI01. The sequence goes on from JAGTQS010000044.1 coordinate 9,251, forward strand.
GACTTTAACGTCAACCCTAGTTTCCTTTAACCAGTCAAGTCCAGTGATGCCTATGTCTTGTAGCCCTTCATATACATAAATAGGGATTTCTTGGGGTCTCAAAACCTTAAGCTCTATCATCGGGTCGTTTAACGTTGGACGATACGTTGTTTCTTCATTTGAGACCTCGTATCCTGCACGTTCCAATGCCTTAAACGTTGCTTCTGCAAGGTGCCCTTTCGGGATAGCGAATCTAATTTTCTCCATAATTCATCAACTCTTGTTTATAGGTTTTAGAAAATAACCATAACAGAAAAATGAATATAACCCTAAAGGGTGAGGGAAAGAGAACTAAATATGCAAGAGTTAAAATGGGGCTAAAAGTACAATTGCGAAGGCTAGAGATGAACGCAACCGCCTTGTGTGAACTTGATCCCTCACTTTACACCACTTGCAGAAAAAATGCCTTTACATAATATAAATCTTTCTGTCCAATTCCCTTAGAGATCGCGCTTTAGTTTGTTTATTTAAATCATTTTTAGAGTTTGTACCTAAAAAATCTTAGATCAGCAATGTTTGATTCCTTGTGTTTTTTGTAAAGTTTTTTCTCGCCGGTTTCTAAATTATATAATAGAATGGCATTTCCAGGATCTACTCCTATCCACCAAACTCCTATGAAGTCTGATAGATACTGAAAGGGAACATGTTCAATTCTTCCAAGCATCGCTTCCTTAATTTCAATTGCTTCAGTTTTTGCTATGTTAAGAAAATCTTTTTCTCTTTTCTCTGCTGCATAATTTACAAATTTGTGGTTAAGCTCGGTTACTGAAAATTGATGCCATAAATCAATAAATAGTGTAGGCTTCATTAGCTCTTTTATTACAATGTCATAAACTTTGAAATCATAATCCTTTAATTCTGAAAAATATTCCTTGCCTAAGTTAATTGACTGCTGACAAAATACGCTACAAGGAACGTGGGCAACAGCTCTTAGCTCAATGGGAATAGAATTCTCTAAACCTTCTTCGATTATAGTCTCGTAATAGAAATAGTCTTCCCTTGATCTCCGCCTTTGCCTTTCAACCATAAACCTTTCAGTGCAACAATCAGGATACCCAAAGGCTGTGCCAAGAATTCTATCAAAAATTTGAACCTCAGATTGCTGAGCCTTGGCGAAATGTGTTTTCGCAACAGCATATTGGGTTAAGAAGTTCATCAATCCCTCGAAATCCTTTGCAATAACAGTTTCAAAGGAAGAATTTAAATCGCCACCTTCAAGTTCTAATGGAATTAGCTCGCCTTCCGTTAGGTATTCCCAGAACTTTTCATACTCGCTTAAGTGAGTAAAGAAGCGGAGAAAACGGTAACTTTCGGTTTCAGTATACCATGGATAAGCTTTGACTTTAATTTCCTTACTTTTCTGAAGAGAAGATGAATAGCAGATTCTAACAGGCATTGGTGAATGTTCAAACCAGACAAGATTAAGTGATACTAAAAGGTCAATCAATCCTACATAGTCGTCGTGAAGTTCAAAATCAATTCTTACAACAGGTTTTCTTCCTTTTATAACAGCCACAAGTTGTGCGACAAAAGCTGGATATTTGTGGGCAAAATTCTCAAGAGTTGTCATAACATAGAAAGATATTCATTTTGACGAAATAAGCATTCTTTTACGATAAATCATTATGTTAGATGAAGGATTAAGAGAGACAAAGTTATTTTATGTATTTTTTGAGAGCTGTCTTAACGTCCAAGCCTTCATGAACAATTCCGCAAATAACACGCACCATTTTTGCCGGGTCTTCGTGTTGAAAAACGTTTCTTCCTGTTGCTGCGCCCGCACCGCCAGCCCTTATTGAATCGTAAACCATTTGGCAAAATTCTTCTTCGGTCTCTGTTTTTGGTCCACCTGCCATTACAACTGGAACTGGGCATCCTTTAACTACTTCCCTGAAGGTTTCTTGGCTGCCTGTGTAGTTAGTTTTGACGATGTCAGCTCCAAGCTCGGCTCCTATTCGTGCTACGTGCTTGACGACTTCAACATCGTATTGATTCTTTATTTTCTCTCCTCTTGGATAAACCATTGCAAGAAGAGGCATGCCCCAATCCTCACATGTTTTTGCTACTTCACCCAAGACCCGTAGCTGTGCGGGTTCAGTTTTTGATCCAACGTTTATGTGTATTGAAACGGCATCCGCACCCATCTTAATTGCTTCCAGCACATCTGCTACCAACACTTTATCGTCAGGGTCAGGTCCCAGCATGGTGCTTCCGGAAAGATGGAGGATTAGGCCAATGTCCTTGCCATAACCTCTATAGCCTGCTCTAATAATTCCTTTGTGAAGAAGGACAGCGTTTGCTCCGCCTTCTGCAACTCTATTTACTGTGGTTCTCATGTCTTCTAAGCCCTTAATTGGGCCAACTGTTAATCCGTGGTCCATTGGAATTATCACAGTTTTTCCAGTGCTTCTATTCATGATGCGGTCTATTCTGATTCTTTTTCCAATTTCGGTCAAATACTATTTCTCCTTGATTATTGCGTTTATCTAGACAGCTTCTAAAATTAAAGCAAATTTATGCATAAAAGACTTTGCCTTTGTAAGAGGGCAGTCCTAGCTTTCATAAGATTTAAATATGACTTTGAAACAGAAACGTGGCGCGGAGAGCCTTCGAATGGCAATTCAGTGTTCAAATAGGCTTATTGGCATGACTTGCAATACTTATTTCTTTAGCTATATTGCTGTTTATACAACATTTTGAGCTGAAAGAACCAAGTTTTGTTTTGCTCTTCTGGTTCTTTCTTTTTAGGGTGAGAAAATGGTTCTAAAAAAACAAAAAAAGACGTTTCAGCGCATCGTCGTTAAGTTCGGTGGATCAAGCCTAGCAGATGGACTTAGCATATCTCGAGCTGTAAAATCAGTAATCAAGAAAGCTAGGCAGGGCGTCCAGTTAGTGGTTGTTGTTTCGGCTATGGGAAAAACCACAGATACGCTTATCGACATAGCTAATAAAGCGTGTAATTCCTCAATTTCAAATGAAGATTTAGATGATATTATGGCAATGGGAGAACGAACAAGCGCAAGGATTTTTTCAGCTGCATTGAAATCACTGAAGACCAGAAGTTGCTATTTTGACCCAGAGAATCCAAATTGGCCAATAATTACTGATAAAACCTTCAAGAACGCAAAACCTATTCTTCCATTGTGTGAAAAGATGATAAAAACGCATATTGAGCCCTTACTTGAGAAAGATGTAGTCGTGGTTGTTCCTGGTTTTATTGGAAAAACTGATGGTGGTGCAATTACGACTATTGGAAGGGGAGGAAGCGATATAACAGCCTTAATATTAGCTCAAGCCTTAAGTGCAGACCAAGTTATTATAGTAACTGATGTACCGGGTATAATGACGGCAGATCCAAAAATTATTAAAAACCCAGAAAAGATTGCCGAAATTCCCGTAGACGCCCTTGTAGGATTGGCTGATTCAGGGACAAAATTCATTCATAAAAAGGCTTTAAAGTACAAGCATCCGAAAATTGACATAAAAATTATTAGCAACATGTTTGGTGACTTGGACTCGGAAGGAACAATAATTCTCGAAGACTTCCCTAAAAATATGATTATTGAACAATATCCTAACTCAGCTACTGCAGTCACAATAGTAGGAAAAGAACTTTCTAAGTCTCCACAAATCTTTTACGAAATTTTGAACGTAGTCAATAAAGTAGACACTGAGTTTTTAGGCATGTCAGTTAATCATAACTCTATAATAATCTATTTAGCGTCAGCAGATGTCGAAAACATTTTGGAGACTCTTCATGCAATAGTGGTGAAAACTGAAAATGCGATTGCTATGGCTGTTAGAAAAAATCTTGCCTTAATTAGAATAAAGGGGATTGAACTTGAAGAGACACCTGGCGTTATAAGTAGTATAACCAAAACTTTAAACATGAAAGAAATTAACATCTATGGAATTTTCACAATTACATCAAGCGTTGTGGTCTTCGTGGATATGAAAGACAAGGAAAAAACAGTTAGTCTAATTGAGGAAACCATAGGAAATAATAATACCTATTCACAAGTTTATGGGAGATAATCGAAAATGCGTGAACTATGGGTAAAAGTAGACCAATCTCTAACTTCAGAAGAAAAGAAGACGTTTATTGAGAAGACAGCTCAAATTGTCTCGGCATACCTAACTGAGCCGCAAGACCTTGAGCTGGCTAAGAAACTAGGAGTAAAAACTACTGTAAGCACATTAGAAAAAGCAGACATAATAATCGCAAAAAACCTCAAAGAGGCAAAAAAGATTAAACAACAAGGGAAAAAGGTATGCCTTGTTGTAATTGTTAAATCAAAAAAAGATGAAGCTCTAATTGTTGCTGCTGCTGAATCTTCAGTCAATTATACACTTGTTGAATGCCCAGACTGGAAAGTTATTCCCTTAGAAAACCTAATTGCTAAGGTGTATAGAAAAACAAATCTTTTAGCGTTAGTTTCAAGTGAAAAAGACGCCAAAATTGCTCTTGAAACTCTCGAGTTAGGAGTTGATGGACTCGTAGTAGAAACATCTAATATTGATGAAATTCAACAAATTAGAAAGACCATTGATGAGACCAAAACAAGAACTGACGAAGTCATAAGCGCTGAAAAAATTTTGCTCGAACAAGCCAAAGTCACTGAAATTAAGCCTCTAAGCACGGGGGCACGAGTATGCATAGACACATGCGATCTTATGAAGGAAGGCGAAGGAATTCTTGTCGGATGCCAATCTAACGGTCTTTTCCTTGTCGAAGCGGAGGTTCATGAAACGCCTTTCGTTGCTCCTCGACCGTTCAGAGTAAATGCCGGGTCAATTT
>JAGTQS010000045.1 GCA_018397055.1 Candidatus Bathyarchaeota archaeon
TTTAAAGTATTTTACCAAAATAATGTTAATTTTTCATATTTGGAACTCCATTTTTTGCGTTTTTAATGCTTCCGAAATGAAAATTTGCCAAAGTTTAGTTAATAATAAAAAGGCTTGAAACCCTCGAAGCATTAATAATGAATAACCCAGAATATGCAGCATTATCTCCTTACCTGCGCTTGGTGTTCTGGCATATTTTGTCTTTATTGTTCCAGACTGGATTTCGTGGCCAGCGAGTCTGCAAATCGCGGTTGTGGCTGGATTAACGTTGTTCTGGGTATCAACAATGGTGGTTTTTGTTACCCCCCTTGTTCCTTTAATGGCTGCATATATTGAACCTACATTATCAAAGATTGGAGTAAAAGGAGTTTCAAATCTGTCGTCAAGTAACAAGTCGTCAATATTAAAATCAGCAGGTTTAGTAGCGTTTTTCCTTGTTGCAATTTACTCAACCGTGTCGTTTATGCCGGGAGGAAATCAGCTCTTCGCTGGTACGGTTCCACCAGAGATTCTCCTTATATCCGCCTTCGTGGTTTTTGTTACTGGCCTAATTTTTTCATTTTTAGCTAATAAACTAATGAAGAGCATTTCATAGAAACATGAAGAAAGGACTAAAGTAATGCAGCATAAAAAGCGTTCACAAATTATTGCGGGTCTCGATGTTGGAGCTAGCGCAACAAAGGCTGTTTTGATTAAGGAGTCCAGAGTCGTTAGCCAATATCTGGCTGAAACTACAGATTCAATATCATCAGCAAAACGAGTGTTAAGTGTTCTTGTTTCTTCAGTCAAAAACGGCTCTAAAATTCAGAAGGTCGCTGTCTCAGGTGGTGGATCAAGGATTATTGGAAAACAGCTTCTTGGATTTCCTGTGGAGAGAGTTGATGAAATAATAGCTAATGGTTATGGTGGTCTTTTTCTGTCAAGGAAAAATCAGGGAATAATCGTAAGTATAGGTACAGGAACATCAATTGTAGCTGCCTATGAAGGGGGGAGAAAAATTGTTCATCTTGGAGGAACAGGTGTTGGAGGGGGAACAATTTTGGGGCTTGCGAGAAGAATGCTTGACGTGAACAACTTCAAAATACTTGAGAATATGGCTTTAAAGGGCGATATAAATAGGGTTGATTTGACAGTTGGAGATGTTGTTGGGGGATCAATTGGAATTATTCCAGCAGATGCAACAGCCTCAAACCTAGCCAAGCTTTGTGTTGAAACTTCGCAGGAAGACGTGGCTGCTGGAATTTTTAATTTGGTTTCACAGGTTGTTGGTGTTGTTTCAGCTATGGCTGCTAAATCGTGCGGTTTAGAGAACGACGTGATTTTCGTTGGAAGGCTGGCGAAGAGTCCATTGGTTTCAAGGATCGTTCTTGAGACTGTGAATATATTTGGTCTGAAAGCAATTGTTCCAGAGAAATGTGAATATTGTACGGCTTCGGGCGCAGCTGTTTATGTTCTTGGCGGTTTAGCAAATGAACATTAATTGCTTGTGTGCGGATGCCTTTTTAACTAGCGTAAAGTTTAAAGGTTAATCTTGTGAATTTGCATACTACACTTGAAAAGAGGAGACGGATGTTTGATTTCTGATCCGATTCTGGAAAAGAAGGTTCAGGTTCTTCTTGAGTTGAGAGGTTACAAGCTTCTCAACAGGGAGGAGGTGAAAGAAGGGGAGTTTTTAACAGTTGAGGGTCGTAGGGGAAAGAAAATATTGATTTGGGCGATTGCTGGTGTTGAGACTATTGGAATTCGGTTCATAAACCTGTTGTCAAAAAAGGTTGAGTCTCAAGAGCTTGATAGTGGAATAATTGTTTCTAATGGCAGATTCACGTATTCTGCTAAGGCAAATTCGAAAAAGAAAAAGGTGGAGCTTATTCCGCCTAACTTTCCGTCCTTTAACATTTTCAACCATAATCTGGTTCCTAAACACGAGATTCTTTCTCCTGAAGAAAAAGAAGCTGTCCTCAAAGAGTATCGGGTTCAACCTTATCAGCTGCCATTGTTGCGGACTTCAGATCCGATCTCCAAGGTGATTGGAGCCAGAGCTGGAGACTTGGTGAAAATTACTCGGAAAAGCCTTACTGCTGGAGAGTACGTTTCGTATCGTTATGTTGTTGAGGGTTAATTTTTGTTGTTTGGTTAGGGTAGAATTTTTCAATTTTTGTTTTGTATCCTGAAAAGTGGTTTATGTGATCAGAAATGTTAAAATTATTTTTGTGTCTGGGCTGTTTTCAGCTTTTGTGACAGGAATCTTTGAGCTTCTTTTTCCTTTCTTTTTGGAAAGTAGGAAACTCTCTCTTGTTGATATGGGGCTTATTTTCAGTGTTTCAACTCTCGTTATTTCTTTTCTCAGTATCCTTCATGGCGAGTATGCTGATGTGCATGGTAGAAAGAAAATCTATTTGGCTTCTTGTTCCTTAGGCATTGTTTCGAAAACTCTTTTTCCGTTTACTTTGAACGATTTACAGATTCTCTTCGCCAAGTTTTTAAGCGATTCAAAGGACAATCTTAGGATTTCGGTTCATAACATAATGCTTTACGAAAATGTAAGAGAAAATTACGCCAAATATCTTTCGCTGTTCACAACTATCGACTTCGTACTTCAGGCTTCAGGTGCAATTTTCTTTGGGTTTTTTCTGTCGTATTTGGGCTTTTCAGGACTCTTTTTTATTTTGGCAGCGGTTGAGTTGGCTAAATTGTTTTTATTCTTCTTTTATCGCGAGTGTGATAGAAAGAATAATAGGCGGGTGTCTATTAGAAGGGCGTATAGTTTTAAGATTAACAGAAATCTTTTTGTTTTAGCATTGTCATCAGCGATTTCGTCTTTGGGATTTGGGATTGCGCATGGTTTTCTTTTGCCATTGTATTTTCACGGAAAATATGGGCTTGATGTTCTCCAAATTTCGGCTATCACTGTGCTACATCGGTTGGCTTTCATGACGACGCCTTTGGCTGGGGAGGTCATTAAAAAGTTGGGTTTGAGGAAAACGTTTATTCTTTCAACTTCCTCGTACGCCTTTTCTTTTTTGGCAATAGGCTTTTACACTTTTCCTATTCCAGCTTTTGTTGCTCTGTTTCTTGTGCACGACCTAATAGGTGGAGGAATAGGAATGACGGCAATGAGCGTTATGACCCAAACTTTAACTGATGATGAGACACGTGCCAGGCAGATTAACACGTTTGGCGCAATTCAGACTCCAGTTACGATTTTGGCTCCAAGCATATCGGGAATGTTGGCTGCTATGAGTTGGGATTACATTTTTGTTGCAGGCGGATTGCTGTATTTTGTTTCGCTATCAATATTCATTGCTCTTTTCAAAGATGAGGCTTTGAAGACTCAACGAAACTTCGGCAATAAATGAAGACTGAAACAGTTCACTTTTCTTTTTTAGGATATACAATAACATTGCATTATTTTGAAGCATATCATTTTGTAACTGTACTGGGTGTCTATGCGGGCTTAAAGTAATATCTGGGCCACTGTGGCCAGTTAGGTGAGGGTTCAGTTTCGAAGTCGACTTCTAATTCTGTTCCAACCTTTAGCTTTTCATGTTCAATGCCTTTTATTATTCCAGGTATTCTTAACCCGTTTTCGAGCTCTATTATGCCGTATGCGTAGGGGATGTTTTTCTGGAACTGTTCAGGTGCTATGTGAATAACTGTATACGTGATTAACCGGCCTTTTGTTCCAAGTTGGGTCCAGTTGAGCTCTTTAGAATAACAGTTTGTACATATGGGCTTGGGTGGAAGATACAGTTTTCCACATTTAATGCATTTTGCCGCCATCAGCTTTTTTTCTTTCAGGAACTTGAAGAACTGTTCAATCGTGAAGGGTGGTTCTTCTGCTTTGCTATTCAGTTTTTCCATGTTTTATTCTCTCCTAAAAATGTGTACTATGCTTGAGGCTCCGCTTCCACCGAGATTTTGGGTTAAACCGATTTTACTTCCGTCTATCTGGCGTTTTTCAGCCTGCCCTGTTAGCTGAAGGTAAATCTCGTACACTTGGGCAGTGCCTGTTGCGCCTACTGGGTGTCCTTTAGCCTTTAGTCCGCCGCTGGTGTTAACTGGGAGGTCGCCTTCTATGGTTGATGTGCCTTTTTCGATGAATTTTCCTCCTTCTCCAGGTTGGCAGAATCCTAGGTCTTCGTAGGCGATTAGTTCTGCTATTGTGAAGCAGTCGTGTACCTCTGCTATGTCGATGTCTTTGGGCTTTACGTCAGCCATTTCGTATGCTTCTTTCGCAGCGTTTCGAGTTGCTTTTATCAAGGTGAGGCTTTCTCTCTGGTAAAGGCTTAAAGTGTCGCTTCCATGGCCTGAACCTATGATGAATACTGGATTGTCACAGAATTGTCTAGCAATCTCAGGGTTGGTCAGAACGACGCAGCTAGCTCCGTCGGAGATTAATGAGCAATCATACAGCTTGAGTGGTTTCGCCACCATTCTTGACGCCATCACAGTTTCAAGTGTCACCTCTTTCTGGATGTGAGCTTTCGGATTCAAGGCTCCGTTATGGTGGTTCTTAACAGCGATGAGGCCCATCTGCTGTTCAGTTGTGCCGTATTTGTGCATGTGAGCCGTTGCCATTAAAGCAAAAAGTCCGGGAAACGTGATGCCGTTCCATTGTTCAAACGGGTAATCCGCAGCCATGCCCAGAATTTCAGTGGTTTCAGCGGTTGACCTTTTAGTCATCTTTTCAAATCCGCCTACCAAGACGACGTCGTATATGCCGGACAGTAAGCTGAAGATGCCGGTCCTTAATGCGGCAGCTGAAGAGGCGCACGCAATTTCCGTTCGAATTGCCGGAGCAGGAAGAAGTCCAGCCCAGTCTGAAAGCATCGGCGCAACGTGGCCTTGATGTTCGAAGCTTTCGCTCATCATGCCTACGAAGATGGCTTTGATGTCTTTTTTCGGGTCTAGTTTTGGGCATCTTTCGAAGGCTTCGTAGACAGCTTCAGCGAACAGTTCTCTTCCTGTATAGTTTTCCAGTTTGCCGAATTTCGACAGGCCAGCTGACACTATTGCCGCAATTGGTTTGCCTTTCATCTTTTTCCCTCATATCTTTTTAGCTGTTCTCTTTTGATTTGAGTTTAAGGCTGTTGTATTTATCATTACTGGATCATTAAGAAAACATTTTCAACATAAGATTTATTAGAAAAATTTATTACTTTTGTGCTTTTGTGGATATTAAACCAGTAAGGCTATTATAGGCTTAAATGGCTTGTAAATTAATGCAGTTGTTCGCCTCGGTGGCTCAGCGGCTAGAGCAACGGCCTTGTATCCGCTGAAAAGTAAAGAAAGCCGTGGATCGCGGGTTCAAATCCCGCCCGAGGCTCTCAACATACATCTCAGTTGTTTGGTCTTATTTTTTCTACCAATTTTATTTGTTTTGGAATGTTCATTCATGTTGTATGTGTGTTGTTGAGGGGGGAGGGGTATATATAGTCAGATCAGCTTTCTTGACCATCCTTCCTGTTTCGTGGTTGCTCCGTGCACCTTGAAATTTTTTCTTTATATAGGCTCTGTGGAAACACTGTGGATTGTGTTGGGGCACTAGATCATGTTCATTTTTCATGTGGCGTGTTTCGGGGTTTCTGGGAAAAAGAGGTTGTGTGCGTTGTCTTTTAGCAGTTTTTGAGCTAATGTGGCGGCTTGTTTCTCTGTGAGTGAGCCTTCTTCAACTTTTTCTGCTAGTACTCTTGAAATGTTTTCTTTAGCTATGACGGAGTGGCCGTAGACGCCTTCTGCGAAGATGTAGTCGCCTCCGAAGCCGAAGATTTTGTTCCACGGAACTGTGTCCAACCACTCAGCTAAGGCCTGTCTTGCTCCGTGTGGAGAGATTATGTGAAGCCAGCACATGTCGATGTACACGTTTGGAAAGTTCTTGGCTAAGACAGCTAGTTCACCGATGTATGGGTACGAGCCGTGAAATATGTCAAATTTGGCTTCCTTGTATTCTCTGAAAATGTTAATTAAGTTAGTTGGTTTTGAGTTCGTTATTATGTTTTCGTTTCCTTCCTGAATTCCAGTGTGAATCTGTATTGGAAGCCTTTTTCTGGCTGCTAGCTGGATGATTTTGTGCACCATGAAATCCTGAAACGGTTTAGTTTCACCTAGTGAAAGTCCATCAGGCGTTCTTTTCACCTTCGCGTTTGACACTTCCCTTCGGAAAAATTCGCGGTTGAAAATGTCGACGAAGACTTCTTCAGCTTCTTTCTCAGAGACCTTTTCAAAACGAAGCTTTCTTAAATATGCCAGCCCGATTTTTACGCCAACTATCATTTTTGAGGCTTTTTCAAACTCAAGTTCAAGAGTGTTAACCATATCAGAGAAAGAATGTATGGATCTTCCGCACCTTTTCGCCAAAGCTTCAATGTCTGTTCTTTCCTTGGCCATAACGAAGTCGTCGAACCTTTTCACAGGTGCAAAAAATTCCCTATCCACCTCCTCTAACGGAGCTGAGAGACTGTCTAAAATGGAAATGTCGACGCCCGATTTTTCTTTTAATATCCACTTGTAAACTCCTGGCTTGTTTGCTTTTTCCATGCGTGAAACAAGTTTCAAATAGGACTCGCCATTCAGCTCATTTATAGAGTACAGGTCTCGGAAGGCGATGTTCAAAACTCTTGCATAGCCAGTATTTTGGATTCTCTCCCAATAGGGCTTGAAAATTTCCCACCTTTTTTCAATTGGAAGCCTCGGGTTTCGGACCGTATCAAGGTCTTCTTGGGGCATACCTGAAGAGACCAGGTCAGATGAAGCGTAATGCGCCAGGATCGTCTCGAAAAGATCTATTCTTTTAGATGTTCTCTCCTTTTCTTGAATTAGGTGTTCATGGGTATCGAAAATCCTTATGCCTTTAATTTTTTCTCTCAGATCTGCGTATAATTGCTTAGAATCCTTCATAATAGACACCATTACAAAGTTTATTTAAAGATGCAATAACTTTTGTATGAAGGCGTAAAAAGTTTTTTCGCATATATTATAAGGTCTATATTCATTCCTAATAGGAAGGTTTGAATCCAGAAATCTTACTGAAATGGTTCTGGCTTTCAGATCCAGTTTTGCCCTGGTCTTCTCTGCAGCAAAATCCGTTTTTCGTAGCTTCTTCTATAACTTATTCTTGGCGGTTTCCTAGTTTTCGGCGTAGCCTCTATCTTTGGAGTTTGCGAACGGACTTTTCCAGCTTTTGAAAGGCTTCCGTGAGTTGGCATACATGTTTCACCTTGGTACTACATCGCTCAGCCATTATTTATTCTTTGCTTTATGATCTATCGAACACAAGGCGAGGTAGTCCTTTACAGATGCGGGTGCAGGAATCATGTTGAATGTAAGTCTCTCTTTTCTCAAGGTTTGTATAAACCTCTTTTTTGAGAAGCCCTTTTTAAGCCCGGTTAAGACAACGGTTGACCCGTTTTTTGCGGTTCTCAAAATTTCCTGTACTGTTATGTTGATCGTAGCGGAGTTTTGAAGCAGAGTTAAAGCGAAAACGTTGTCGAAAACATTTTGTTTAAAAGGCAGATGGTCGACGTCAGCACGTATCAGCGAAACAGATTCCATTCCGTATGTTTTAACGTGTTGCAGCGCTACCCTCAAAAGACCGTTGGACAAGTCAACGCCAATTAGGTTGCTGACTTGTTTATATATATGCCTAAAGAGGAATCCTGTTCCGCAGCCTGCGTCTAAGACAAGGTCTGAGCCTTTAAGCTGAATGTGGCTTAGTATGTGTTCGATTTTTCGATCTTGCTCTTCTTTGTATAGTGTGTCGTAAGTACTTGCCAGCCTATCGTAGTGCCTAATGATTCTACGTTTTTTACGCCAAATCGCTGATGGCAAGGGATTTCCCAAGAAACTTTATTATTTCATATGATCTAAAAGGTTGTCGGAGAAAGAGCTTGCCAGACGATAGACCCATTTTTGTTTACGAATATCCAAGCTTGGAAGTAGCGGCTGAAACAGTGAAAGCCGCAACGTCCGAACGGAGGGCCTTTATCGTTGTTGGTAACTGTTGGGTTGAATACCGTGGTAGAGCAAGCTCAACACTTAAGAAGGGAGAAAGAATTTTTATCGTCAAAGAAGACGGTTCAGTTTTGATTCACAGATCAAAGGGTTACGAACCTGTGAATTGGCAGCCATCCGGCTCGATTTTTTACACAAGCATCAAAGGCAACGTTTTAACTGTAAAGGCTGTTAGGCGAGCTCCACGAGAATCCATTGTAATTAACTTTGACAAAGTGTATCTGTTGACGGTTCTTAACCTTATAGACGAAGGCGAATTTTGTCTCTACGCAAGCGAAGAGGACATGCAAAAGGCGATTCTAATTCAGCCAGAAATTGTGGAGGAAGGGTTAAAGCTGATTACCTACGAGAAAAAGGTTGAACCGGGGTTCATCGATGTCTACGGCGTTGATAAAAAAGGCAGAATGGTAGTAATCGAGATCAAACGGAAAACCGCTGGGAAAGACGCTGTACTTCAGCTGGCAAGATACGTTGATTCCGTGAAGGGCATAGTGAACCGCGAAACAAGGGGCATAATTGTAGCTCCACAACTAGCAAAGGGCGCGCAGAAACTTCTTGTGACTTTAGGATTAGACTTCAAACAGCTGGATCCTAGAAAATGTGCAGAGATAGTTAGAAAAACTGAAACTAGGAAACTTGAGGATTTCTACCTATAAAACAGGCTCTTATTGTTGATTTTAGTCCTCAATCGCAAGCAACTTCACTATGCCAGATGCAATTTTGATTATCTCAGCTGCATCGTTAAAAGCTTCTTCATCCGCAGAATCTGATAAGCTTTCCATTCTCTTCAGCGTGTCTTCAATGTTGACTAGACATCGAAGAATCGGGTTTTCAACGTTTTTTCCATCTTCACAAGCCTCTTGCACAAGGCCCTCAATGTACAGAGGGTCCCCAAGGCTGAAATACACGGCTGCCTGAGCTTTTCTCGCCGCGTCCAAGATTAGATAAAAAGGCTTGGCTGCCCTCTGGGCTGCTTTCATCTCATCTTCTGCTTCTCTTATGTAACGCAAAGCCCAGCCTTTACGGAAATCGTCAATCAACCTGTTTACACTCTTACATCAATGGATAGTGCTTTAATGCAAACAACTAAAATTGTCAGCGTCAAATAATTATTTAATCGTTTCCTTCGTTTAAGGCCGTTTCTGAAGGCTTGGGTTGTGAAATAATAACTAAACGCGTAACATAGCCAGCAATTGTGTTTCTGAGACTTTTCGATTGTGTATTAATTATTGTCTTCAAAATTTCCTTATTGCGTTCAAAATCTGTAGTAAATTTATTAGGGTATTTAGTGAAAAGATCCCGAGCAATTTTTTTCACTTTCTCAGGCCGTACGTTTCCCAAGTTCACTCATCCTTTCCAAATTTATTTGGCTGTCAAATGTTCTTCGAAGTCCTTAATGAACTTACCTTTTTCTCGAATCTTTTCAATCGTCATATATAAGAATATGTATTTAACTAGGTGCCAGAGGAGAAGCCCTATTTAAGGTTTCAGAAAAAATGTTAAATAACTCTACGTACCCATAACGGATAGAGGGATTGTTATGGGCGAATTAGCAATTGCAGCTATGCACCGAATATGTAAAAAGGCAGGGGCTGAAAGAGTAAGTGAGCCCGCTGCAAGAGAAATGGGCAGAGTTCTCGAAGAGATTGGCATAAAAATTGGAAAGGAAGCCATCGACTGGTCAATGCACGCAGGTAGAAAGACAATCAAGTCTGAAGACATTAGGCGTGCAGCGGAAAAAATATTGGGCAGATAAACAGTAAACCTAAATCTTGTTCTTTTTATTTCTGATCTTACTTTTAACTGAAACACTTATATTTAGGGCTCTTGATGTTTTAGGGCATATCAATTAACAAGAACGAGATGAACAAAATGGCGTATCTAACAACACAAGGCGGACAGCCAATATTAGTTTTAAAAGAGGGCACTGGGCGAACAAGAAAGAAAGAGGCTCAGAAAGGAAACATCACCGCAGCCAGAGCGGTCGCAGAGGTTCTTAGAACAACTCTTGGTCCTCGAGGAATGGACAAGATGCTGATAAGTGGTTTAGGCGACATAACAATCACGAATGATGGCGCTTCAATTCTTAAAGACATGGACATTGAGCACCCAGCGGCAAAAATGATGGTTGAAATATCCAAAACCCAAGATGACATGGTGGGCGACGGCACAACAACCGTTGTGGTTCTCGGCGGCGAACTATTGAAGAAGGCTGAGGAACTTCTAGACCAAGATGTCCATCCAACCTCTATTGTAAGCGGATACAGAAAAGCAGCCGCTATGGCTATTAAGATACTTAACGAAATTTCTGAAGAGGTTGACCCTAACGACTCTGAAATATTGAGGAAAATTGCGGAAACCTCGATGTCAAGCAAAGCAGTTGGCTACGAAAAAGGTCACCTAGCAGAAATAGTCTTAGAAGCAGTCAAACAGATAACGGAACAGCGTGGAGACAAAAAAATCGCAGACATCGACCAAGTTCAAATCGTGAAAAAAGTTGGAAAAAGCCTTTTTGACACCAACCTCATAAAGGGAGTCATAGTAGAAAAAGAGGTCGCACACGCCCGAATGCCGAAAAGAATTGAAAACGCGAAGATTTGCCTTGTTAACGCTGCATTAGAAGTTGAAAAAACGGAGTTCAGCGCTGAAATAAGAATCAAGGACCCAACTCAAGTCAAGGCTTTCATGGACCAAGAGACTCAGATGCTGTCAAAAATGATTGCCAAAATCAAAAAGTCAGGGGCAAACGTGGTTTTCTGCCAAAAAGGCATCGACGATGTTGCCCAACACTTCCTAGCTAAGGAAGGAATCTTAGCTGCAACTAGGGTCAAAGAGTCTGACATGGAGAAACTTGCCCGAGCTGCAAAGGCGAAGGTTGTCGTGAACCTTGACGACTTAAGGCCAGAGGACCTTGGAGAAGCAGGACTTGTTGAGGAGCGAAAGATTGCCAACGACAAAATGATCTTCGTTGAAGGCTGCAAGGATCCACGATCAGTCGCCATCTTCGTTCGAGCCGGACTTGAAAGAATGGTGGACGAGGCTGAACGCGCACTTAAAGACGCCCTTTCTGTGGTACGCAACGTCGTTGAACATAACAAAATCGTAGCGGGCGGCGGAGCTGTGGAAGCTGAAATCGCAAGGCAACTACGAGACTACGTGCCTAAGGTCAGCGGAAGAGAACAGCTGGCAGTGAACGCTTTTGCGGAAAGCCTAGAGGTTGTGCCTTGGACTCTAGCTGAGAACGCTGGGCTTGAGCCGATCGATATAATCTCTGAATTACGAGCCTCTCACGAAAAACCTAAAGGGACAACAATAGGCGTCGACGTGTTCAGCGGAAAAGTCGTGGACATGCGTAAAAAAGGCGTCATCGAACCAGCAATCGTTAAGGAACACGCGATAAAATCAGCCTCAGAGACAGCGTGCATGATCCTCAGAATAGACGACATAATTGCAGCGTCTAAACCTAAGGTTCCAGAAGGCATGCCTCCGTCTGGTATGCCGCCAGGCGGTATGCCAGGAGCATACTAAAACATTCTTTTTCCCTTCTTTTTACTTGTTTTATTCCTTACTACGGTAAGTCTTTAATGTTGAAACTGCCTTCTACGGATATGACGTGACCATGTACAGGCTTATTGTCGATGAGGACTGGGTGAAGGGTTCACTTCACTGCCACAGCACGTCTTCTGATGGTCACCTTTCGCCAGGGGAGGTTGCTGACTACTATGTTTCAAGAGGATACGGTTTGCTTGCGTTAACAGACCACGGTAAAATCACAACAAATTTCGTTAACGATGACGGGTGCACGGTTTTGACAGGCATCGAGGTTTCTAAAGGTCAAAGTAAACTTAAGGAGCCATACCACATCGTAGCCTTAGGAATCAACGATCCAGGTCTAAACGACCTTAACAGTCCACTTGAGGTCATCGACAAGGTAAAAAGCGCTGAAGGGTTGACAATCATAGCTCATCCTTCTTGGTCTAGCTTGGTGCATGAGGACCTCGCAGTTTTGAAGGATTACGACGGAATCGAGGTTTACAACACAGGCTGTGACGTTGAAGTCGCCAAGGGATACGCCGTGTCACACTGGGATAATCTTTTGTCTATGGGTTGCGAATGCTTGGGATACGCGGTAGACGACGCTCACCGCTACCTTATTCCACCAATCGACGCTGACGGAGGATGGGTCTTCCTCGAAAAACCAAGCGACGAGACAGCTGCATTGAAAATGCTTAGAATCGGGCAGTTTTTCTCCTCAACCGGTCCAATGTTCAAATCGCTTGAGATGTCAGACAGTGCAGTTCATTTGAAGTGCTCTCCTGTAACCCGAGTGAACGTGGTTTCACATAATGGCAGAGGAATCTGCATCAGCATAAACGATCTCGGATGTTTGCTGAAGGCTTGGAAAACCCCTTCTGAAAGACAAAGAATGGCACATCGATATAGACAAGTGGAAGTAAACACGGAAAATAAGGTTACAACCGTATTCCTGGACGAGGTTGCTTGGAAAGCAAAAGTCGTTTTTTCTCCAAAAGGAATCGAGCAGGTTGAGGTCGAATCCAGAATTTTCAGCAGGTACATGCGTGTGGAAGCTTCAGACCTTCAAGGCCGCACAGCATGGTCAAACCCAATTTATTTTAAGTAATCCAGCATAGTCATTAAATCATGTTTTATGTTGCCGTCTTTCGGTGAGCTGTCTGACAAAGTAGCTTTTTTGATATTACCCGCTTTCATCAATGCAGTACAATTTGCCATTTTCAGCGCCAGCTAGAATCTCTGTAAAGCCGTCGTCATCGGCGTCTGCAAGGGCTAACTGCGTGATAACTGATGGAAGACTTATGTTCCAAACGACTTTTCCATTCCTCATGGCCATAACGTTTGCAGCATTAGCAAAAAGGAACTCTTCCAGCCCATCTCCGTTTATGTCGCATGCCACACAGTTTGACGTGGAGGCTTCAGCTGTTTTTCATAGAATTCTACCTGTCTTTGGATCTACGCATCGAAAGCCATCGCGACAACCAGCTAGACCAAGCTCAAGGTATCCGTCGCCGTCAGTGTCCGCAACTGCAGGCAGGCATGTGACGCCGTCTCCTGGCTCTGTGCGCCAAATTATTGAGCTGCGTTGATTTTTGTGTTTAAAGGCCAACACCATTCCAGGATGGGTCACCAGAGACTCTTTTGTTCCGTCGCTGTCGAAATCTTCTATAAGGATCTTTCCGCCTATGAGCCAGAAGCCTGACTGGTCAGGTCTGTCGATTGCCTTTGTGCCCTCTACTGGACCCATGTTTTCGACGAACAGTTGGCCGCCGTCTTTACCTTTTACAATGGAAAGTTCACTTGGGTACGAAAGCACAATGTCATCTAAGTCATCATTATTGAAGTCTGCTAATGCTGGAAGTGAACCACCATAACCTCTTGTGTGCTGGTACGAGCTTGTCCAAGGTTCACGCACTTCCAGAGTGTCTTTATGCCATGCTAAGCTGTTTTTTCGCGTATCAATCACGACTGATTCGTCGCTGTGCATTATTGAACGGCGGTTGCTGACAAAAACATCTAAGCGGACTGTGCTGATGAAGTGGCCAAGAGCCCAAAAGGTTGTCATGCAGTCGCCCCATTCGGCGACGTAGCCACAAAACTCTGGAAAATCGTAAAACCAGCTTACCGTGCCTTCTAAATTTCTTGCCAGTACCCGAGCTCCTCCACTTGGATTTTCGGTTACGTAAAGGATTTCAGAAACTCCATCGCCGTTGATGTCGCCTGCTTCTAGGCCGAACCATGAATCTCGCGAGGATCGGTCGGTTGACATCGGCCTTCCAGGAAAACTCCAAATCATTTTCGGCCTCTGTCTTCCTTGAGACTGGAAACACCGTATTTGCCAAGATGATGTGGCAACAGCTATGTAGGCTTTTTCATCTTTTTTCAGAACTCTATTATCCCAAGACATATGGCACACTCTTAAATTTAGAGTGTGAGAGTGTGCTTGTATGAAGAAGCCTAGAGACATTGGGAAGCTGAAACGTTGGTGCATGAGA
>JAGTQS010000046.1 GCA_018397055.1 Candidatus Bathyarchaeota archaeon
TGGTCTGTAACCGTTAAAGTCTATAAGCGAAAGGACGTAACCTCCGAAAGCTTCCATGAAACACCGACCTGACAGGCGGGTTGAACGAAACTTGGAAGCCACCGAACTTGTTCGGTGGAGGATGTCACGTATCAGCTTCAATTGTTCCAGAAAGTTTTTAAATGCCTCCTGTTTAGCATTAACGATAAATATCTTAGTTGTTGTCAATACGAAAAAAATTTATTGGCTGCGGAAGGTGTGAAACAACGTTTAACGTAGTTACTTTAACCGATTCGGTTCGGATTCCTCCAGACAAGTTTGGGGGATCATTAGAAAACGTAGCTAAAGAACAACTTAAAATAAAGTATGAAGGAATAATCGACGAGGAACTAGGCTATGTAATCGCTGTGACCAACATCGAGGTTTCCCCAACTGGTAAGATTATTCCAGGCGACGGGGCTACGTATCACAAAGTCACTTTTTCACTTTTGACATTCTACCCGAGGATACAGGAAATTGTAGAAGGCGAAGTGGTTGAAGTTGCGGATTTCGGGGCATTTGTTAGGGTTGGACCAGTAGACGCATTAATTCACGTTTCGCAGATCATGGACGACTTCATTTCTTATGATGACAGGCAAGGAGTCCTTATGGGCAAGGAAACGAAACGGAAAATTTCAGTAGGAGACTCTGTACGTGTCCGCACAACGGCTGTTTCCTTGGGACATGGCGGCAGTTTTGGCAAAATCGGCGTAACCGCTAGACAACCGTTCTTAGGAAAATTTGAATGGATTGAAGAAGATATAAAGGCATCTAGACCCGCTACAGAACAAAAAACCGAATTAAAGGATAAAACCTGAAAGAGGCGACATGTATGGTTGATAGGGCTTGTAGAAACTGCCACCAGATCTCTGATACTAACGTGTGTCCTGAATGTAAATCCATGGATTTAAGTGATGATTTCAGCGGTATCGTCGTCATTGTCGATCCCGAACACTCCATGATTGCAAAAATAATGGGCATTAATAAGAAAGGACGGTATGCTGTCCGAATAAGGTGATAGGCATCCGTTTTCTAACTTCAGATCTTCGCGAAGAGCTGAAGATTCCATTAGGTTTGCTGGTTCAGGGTTCATATAAACAGACAATGATGAGATTGAAGAAAATAATAACCGAGTATAAACCAGCAAAGATTGTGTCTGTGGGTGACAAAGTCACTGAAAACATAATCAAAAGTGGAATACCTCTGAACGTGGCAGTCATAGATAATAAAGTCATGCGAAAACCTGTTAAGCCACTAAATTTAAAGGCAAAACGGTCTTTTAATGTCAAAAATCCCGCTGGAACCTTAAACGAAGAGGCCTTTCAAGTCATATCTGAGGCTGTCAATCTTGAAGGTTTAACTTCGGTGCAAGTTGATGGTGAAGAAGACCTATTAACACTCGCGGCTGTCATGACGGCGCCTGTCAATTCAATTGTGGTTTACGGCCAGCCAAAGAAGGGAATAGTCATCGTATCTGTCACTGAAGATGTTAAGAAAAAAATCAATGGCATCATTGAACGTATGGAAAAACAGAGATAGAAAAGCTAAAGTATATGAGCTGAAATTTTGAAGATACCTTAGGGTGAAAGCAGTGAAGGTCGAAATCGTTGAAAAGAAACGGAACGAACTTCTTAAAAGAGAAGAAGTAGAATTCCATGTTGACCACGAAAAAAGTGGAACCCCATCACGCATGGAAGTAAAGCAAAAGATTGCTTCGGTTCTTGGTGTTGATGAGGCAAAAGTTTTTGTAAAAAAACTCGTTACAAAAACGGGAAGCATGACATCTGTAGGTCTAGCCAACGTTTATGACTCTGCTGACCAAGCAAAGCTCATTGAACAGAAACACATAATACTGAGGAATTCTCCAAAACTTGAGAAGAAGGAGTAAAGCACTATGTCAGAAAAACCAGCGCCAAAAAAGAAAAAGGGAAAATCCGCGTCAAATTACTATAAGATTGAAAAAAACGGAATAGTGAGAACACGGCCAATCTGCGACAGATGCGGTCCAGGATATTTTATGGCTGATCATGGTAACAGATATTCATGTGGGCACTGCGGCTTCACAAGGTACAAAACTGAAGATGCCAAAACAAAATAACGGCGCAGTTTTTCAGTTTTAGCTCTGTTCTTTCGGTTTAGTTTCTTCTTTTCGGAAAGCGACATAAAACTGTAGGCTTGAGACTGCGAGTAAGAGCACTGACAACACAATTATGATGTTTCGGACCTCTGAATACTGTATTAGGCCTTCGTACATGGGTAAAAACATTGTCCAAGCGTAAACCACAAGAAGAAGTGAACATACGGCTGCTATTAAGTTAAAAAAGTTTATCCTAATTTTTGTCACTCCAAACCTTCCTGGTCTTATAAGCACCAACAATCGATATGGTAAGTGCTGTCTTATTAAAGATTCTTTAAAATCACCCTAATCTAGGCTCATAAAATTTATGTCAGTGACGGTAGATATGCTTGACTGGTGGAAGAAATGAAAATCGGCCTCGTATCTGATACACATGATCGGTTGCCCTTCATAGATAAAGTGGTTCAGAAACTAAACGATGAAAACGTGGATTTAGTTCTTCACGCTGGAGATTACAGTGCGCCATTTGCTGCTTTCCAGTTTAAATCCCTGAAATCTCAGATGATCGGGGTTTTCGGAAATAACGATGCTGAAAAAGAACTCTTACAAAAAAATTTTGAGAAAATCGGTAAAAGGGTTCGTGGAAAATTCGCAGAGGTCAAAGTTGAAAACCTGAAAATCGCGCTGCTTCATGGCGAAGAAACAGACCTACTCGCATCTATTATTAACACATCTGCTTTTGACGTGGTTGTCTACGGGCACACGCATCAATCTTCAATCCGTAAACAAAACAGAACCTTGATAATAAATCCGGGTGAAGCTTGCGGTTATCTTACTAAAAACGCAACTATAGGGATACTGTGTACTGACGCTATGAAGGTAGAATTGGTTTCAATATAATCATAATTTGATAGTGGTTTCCAAAAAAATAATCTGATAAACTAGTAAGCTTTAAATGACCCCTGATAGTGACACCTTTTCTGCCATGTCAAAGATATTATCTAAATTAGGGAAAAAAACTCTGAGTTTAGCCTTAATCTTCAATTCTTTGATAAGCCTAACTTTTGTCATCAGTAATCTTGTTTCGTCATACCTATCTATAAATGGAGAACAGCAATATTGGTCCTTCTTAATTGGCAATTCAGTTTTTCTGTTCGTGTTCATAGCGTCCATTTTAAATATTCTTCCAGCGAAGATTCTTGGAAAAGTTGAATTAGGGAGAATTTGGTTCCACCATTATGTTTATGGGTTCCTTGCGAGCTCAGTCTCATTTACGCTTATGGCATTTTTTGCTCCCACGTATGTACTAGTTTTCCTCATACCATCTCTTTGTTTTCAAGCAACCGGTCTACAAATGTTTCTAATTTATTCGGCCTTGTTTTTTGTTTATGGCGGCTTAACTCTTGTTATAGACGACATCCGCGATGTTTCAGAAAGATTAGATAAAATACTTGACAAACTCAAGATTCGAGCTTACAAATCCAGCAAGATTCTTCAGAAAATGCATTTGATTAGTTGCCTAGTAACAGTTTGCGTTTCGTTGTCTCTCTATGCTTCGATTATGGAAAAGAATATGCAAAGCGACATGTGGACCATACAAAACATTTCTACAACTTTTTTTGCCACAAGCCTATTAATCACGGGGTTATGGGGATTAAGGGCTATCAAAGCTAAATATTGGTTTATAAAGTTATATCAGGACCTCGCTCGATTAGAACCAGTGTTGCAACATATATAAAATTTTGTAACTAATGTACTAAACTTTGGCAAATTTTCATTTCGGAAGCATTAAAAACGCAAAAAATGGAGTTCCAAATATGAAAAATTAACATTATTTTGGTAAAATACTTAGAAATGGGCAAAAGCCAAAAATTTGCCAAACTTTAGTAATGTAATCGGGTTTGCTTTGTTTCTATAGCAGACTTGTGGGCTTCACGGATTGGTTCTGGAATTCTATGGCCAACAAGACAGTGTTTCACGATTTTTATTGCTGTCTCTAATGAAATTTTATGCCCAATGCTGATAAAAATGGGCTTTACCCCTGTTTTCATGTATAAAGCTGCTCCAATTGTAGCGTCGCTGTAAACTATGGGTTTCCAATCTTCTACCTCAGTTTCTCTAATTTCGCCAAATAAAAGATTTTTAGCGACCCCTATCGTAGCCGCATCAAGAATAAGGCCTAAATGACTAGCAAACCCAAGCCCTCTAGGATGAGCAACCCCGTGACCATCAACGAGAAAAACGTCTGGCTTAACCGAAAGCGAACGTACGGCTGAAACAACAGGCGGAATCTCTCTGAATGACAGAAAAGTTGGAACGTACGGTGCTTCTATGGGTTGACAAGAAGTTTTTGTCTCAACAACCTTTAGTGTTTCATATTCCAGAATTGCCACCGAGCCAACTGCAAGTTCATCGGTATAAGCAACGTCTACGCCGCCAACAAGCTTTATCTGTCTTGGCAGCTGATCTCTACATATTACTTTCTTTGAAAGCGACTTCTGCAAATTTTTCGCCTTTTCACTGGTTAATCCGGAAGTGAAAACCAATTTTGATGGCACCACTAAACGTGTCTTCCAGTTATTTTTGGTTTATTCCATAATCTCAGCTCTGATTCCAACAAAAACGGGGCCTGTTGTTTCGATTTTCTTTTTTTGGTTCATGATGAACCTTCTAGCTTTGTCGCTAACTTTCACGTTGATGTCGCTCAGGCGTTTAGCCATACGCACCCACATATCAAAGCCTTTTTGACCTTTAGTTACAGCTTCCTCAATTCCTGCGGCTGCTTTTACTGCTATGCCATCGATGTATCTGATTCCGGTTGGAACGCCTTTTTCGCGAGCGGATTTTATGAATTCAATGTTGTCCATTCCTTTCAGCGGTATCCCCAACACATTGCCGTCGTAGACAAAAATCTGGTTCAAAGCAGCTGCGCCTAATAGCTTCGCTTTCTCTTCATTTTCGTACAAGTAAACCTTTACACGCTTATCAAAGATTTTTCCATCATATACTAAGAACTTGCAGGGGCTTGGTGCCTCCGCATTAGCCAAGGCTACGTCAAGCAAGTTCTTTATTATTTTCTTACCTTCCTCGGTTTTTGGTTCTGACTCGAAGCTAATTAGATGTGCAATTTCCGGGTCTGACAGTTTAAGCTCAGCGAAGAATTGGGGATAAACCAGTCTTCTTATGTCTATTTCGTTATGAAGTAGCATCGCTACTCTTTCAACACCTATTCCAACGTTCAAAACGGGGCTGTCAAGATCATATTTTGCTAGTGCGATTGGACTGTAAATGCCGTAGTCTACTACTTCAATCCACTTTTTAGAGTGAGGATTAAAGATAAACCCTTCATATTCCATACCAGGTGCATAATATTTTGAGGTTACCTTTTTTTGGACAAATCTGAACTGGTCGAAACCAAGAGGTTCCAACAAGGATCTGGTAATTTCTTCGCCTTCATTTACGTCTATGGTTTCTTTCATAACCACGCAGCTAGCAGAGTGGTGAACGCGAAGATGCGTTGGATCTTCTCTCTGTTCTCTTCGAAATCTGATGTCAACCGAAAACAGCTTCAAGGGCAAATCAGATACTGGTCGTAGGGCTTGAAGGGTCAAAAACCATGCTGTTGTAATGTGGGAGCGAAGAGTAAGTTTAGAAGCCACAGGAAGCAAAGATGTAAACTCAGGAAACATGTCAGATATTACACGCATTGCAACCGTGTCGGAAACACCGATTGAGTCAGCTATTTTTTCAACAAGATCATCTGAATCAATCTTACCCTTTTTGTAATCCCGAAAAACCTTTTGTAAACTTAAAACCTTAGTTTCAGTAATTTCAACACCCAGCTTTTTCATTTTCTCAAGCTTAGCCTTTCCTAAACCTATGTCTGGCCGCGGAAGAGTAGCAAGATAGTAGCAGCGGTCAAGAATGATAGGAGCTTCCGGACCATACTGCTTATAAATTTCGGCCTCGTCTAAAATTATGGGATTAAAGACTTCATTGAACCCTAAGTTTAGAAAAGCAGTTCTCATCTTCTGGATGAGGTCGTAAAGTGGGTGAGAGGCACCCTTAGTTGCAGGTGTTTTTGTCTCGTGTACAATAGTTTTTGGAAACAAGTTTGCGCTTTCGCGCCATACTTTTTCGAAGCCTTCTTCTTTAACTCTTTTAAGGATATTTTTTGGATCAAATAGGCTCATTTTTTCGTTTCACCTCTAGCCTTCTTCTAAGGTCTTTTATTGAATTTTCAAGCTGGCTTCTTCTAGCCTCAATTGTAACGTCTCCTCTGGTAGCTTCGAGTACATGCCTGGCAACATCGCATTTTCTTCGAAGCTCATGAACCAAAATGTTAGCTTCATCAAGGTTCACTAGTTCCGCATATATTATTTCCATCAGTTCAAGATTTTCTATGGCTTTCTTTATCTTATTTCGTCTCAGATAGTCCAATGTTTGACGTCTAAGCTCACCAATCACGTCTGCGAGTCCAAGAACATAGGGCGCAACTGGAACGTTGATTTCATCATAGCTGATAAACCGCCCTTCTTTGATGAGTCTGAAAAATATTTGAGCCTCAGCATACTCTTCAAAGGCTGAATCAACAGCTCCCATAAACATGAGACCAGAAAAATTCACAGTCATATTGTGGAGATTATCAAGAATCTCTTTAGCTTCAGCAAGTTTGCGCTTGGCTTCTTCAAATTCCTCTTTATGCATATGAAAAATTGCTGTTTTCGACAGACGGGTACATTTCCACATAGCTGTCTGAATTTCTTGGCGAACAGCATCCTTCTTGGCAAGTTCACCTTGAATCCGACTTAGTATTTCATTTAACGACATTTAGCTCACTTTCCAAATTAACCTATGAATGCATAGGAGTACATTGACGTTTAAATTGCTCTTCGCATTTAAGTTAAGAGCAATGCGTCTTTCACAAATAGACACTTTATTTTGGCATTTATCTTTTTAGTCTAGCAAGCATTCTCTAGGCACAGCCTGTCCAACAGTATAGGCAAAGGTCTTCTTCTTTTAAACCTTTGTTGTTTGGGGCTTCTATCACGGCTTTGATAAGGTCTTCAACGGTTTGAAATTTTAATGTTGTAAAGCCAATTTTTTTCCTGATCTCTTCAACCATAGCTTTGTACTCTGGGCTTCTGGTATCCAAGTATTTTTGTATGTCTCCTTCTGTCTTGCCCATTGCATTCCATGTGGCAAGGTTCTTCACTTTAGTTGACAGGTCATAAATGCATGGGTACATCTGCGGCGGCGAAGCTATTCTGCCGTGGACCTCTTTCGGGTTATAGGGCAAAATCTTCTCATTTAATAGGTCTCTAAGTTGAGTGCCTCTCCTAATTGAGTCATCAACCAAAACAATTCGTTTACCATCGATTATCTGCGGGTTCGGAACCTGTTTATACCGTGCAATCTGCTCTCTTCTTTCCTGAGTCGGCGGAATGTAGCTTCTCCCCCATCCAGGCGTGTACTTAACCAAAGGTCGCCTTAATGGAACCAAAGAAGCTAATGCCTTTTTTATTACATCTTCAAGTTGGTTAATGTTGATTTTGTTCTCTTTGAACTGTTTCATTGCTTCGGAAATTTTTTCTTGAGCCAGTTCGATTTTCCTCTTGGCGTAGCCAATTGAGTGAGCAAACCCTGAGTCGGCTATACCAAGCACAAGGTCTGCTTCCACATCATCTTTTTCAGCCAGAAAACCTCCGCATCTTTCTCTTACGATTTCAGCATTTATACCATAGTAGTCGGAAGATGGAAAGCCAAAATAGACGTGAAGAAAAGTGCAGAATCTTTTCTTAGATGGTATATTGACTCTTGTTTTTGTTCCTGACTCATCTATAGAAATTATTTCTTGATAATCGAGAAATTTAATAACATTGTATCTCAAATTCGGAAAGGCTGATGTCTCTGAGGCTATTGCCCAATCATTTCCCCTATTTCCAAGTATTAGAGGGAAGGTGCTACCTGAAGCGTAGATGCTTCTTTCATTTTGTGAGAGAAGAAGAAGAGATATTGTTCCGTCGATTTTGTTATATATTGCTTGGATTCCGTCAATGATGTTTTTGCCTCTTCCAATGAGTTCACCGACAATTTCAGTTGGATTCGGAACAGTCTTCCCAGCCTTGACTCTGGATTTTTTGAAAGTCACGCCTTCACAAATCAATTCGTTGTAAAGCGCCTCAGCGTTTCGGATAACTCCAGACGTGCAAAGTGCGAAAGTGCCATTTTTTGTCTCAAACTTAATTGGTTGCTCGTCTTGGCTGTCGCTAATGACTCCAATCCCAATTTGCCCTTGAATTCTCCTGTATATTTCACGCATTTCAGACTTGAATTGGCTGTTGCTTATGTTACGGCAGACAAGTCTCACATCACCATCAAGATAAGCTAAGCCACCGATCTCCGTTCCAAGATGCGAGTGATAGTCTACTCCTATATAGAGGTCTCGGGCAAGGTGATTCTTAGATACAACGCCGAATAGTCCACCCAGCACAGTTTTTCAGCCTCTGGTTAGAACCATTATGGAACGGATATAAACGACTTTTGCACAAGACCATGTTAATGTTCATTAAATCAGAATTTTCGCAGCAATTGCATCCGCCATTTCCTGCGTAGCGGAGGCTCCATCCATGTCGTAAGTACGAACTTTTCCCTCTTCCAAAACTGTTGCCACAGCTTTTTCAATAAGGCCTGCTTCTTCAGGGAGATTTAGGTATTCAAGCATCATTTTCGCAGAAAGGATTGTCGCAACGGGGTTAACGACGTTTTTTCCTTCGTATTTAGGTGCGGAACCGTGAACAGGCTCAAACATTCCGTAGCTGTCACCAATGTTTGCTCCGGCAGCAAATCCGAGTCCTCCGACAAGCTGAGCTGCCTCGTCAGAAAGAATGTCGCCAAAAAGGTTAGTTGTAACTATGACATCAAACTTTTCCGGCTCCTTAATCAGCCGCATAGCCATCGCATCAACATGGACTTCATCAACAAACACTGAGGGATATTTCTCGGCAACTTTCATGACAGAGTCCACGAAGATGCCGTCCGTCACCCTCAAAACATTCCTTTTGTGAACACAGGTTACGTGCTTTTTACGTTTCATAGCAAGCTCAAACGCAAGATTCGCAATCTTCTCAGAAGCTTGCTGAGTCACAACACGTAAAGCAACACCTTTTCCTGGAGACAACAAAAACTCACGTCCAAAATATAGGCCTTCGGTGTTTTCTCTTAACACAACAAGATCAATGTTTGACCTTATGGATGGAACCCTAGGCAAACTTTTACATGGTCTAATGTTCGCGTATAGATTAAAAGCTTTTCTGATTGTTACAGCAGCACTTGGCGGTGCCCCTGCTTCTTCCGGAGTGGTCATTGGACCCTTTAGACATGCATTTGTCTGCTTGAGCATGTCTAGCGTTTTTTGTGGAACATTGGTGCCGTATTTTCTTATGCAATTGTAGCCTGCTTCGCCTTGGATAAATTCAAGTCTTACTTTTTTGGATGCTTTCTGAACAGCACGTAGAACCTTTAAAGCCGCCTCTGTCACCTCTGGCCCAATGCCGTCTCCTGGTAAAACTGCTATTTTAAAGTTTTTACTCAACTCAGCATCACTTTTCTCTTTTCAATCAGTAGTTTTTCCGTGGCTTTTATTTATTGTTTTCATCAAGTTTTCGTGGGGAACGTGTTTTATTCATGTTTAAGCCTCGAGTCGAGAATGTAGTTTATGATGTCGATACATGATGCTGCAAGGTAAGGCTTTTTTCCAAGCGAGACCTTTTTGCCAAAACGTATAGAAAACTCCTCGTCTTTTTTGGATAATCCGACTTGGTCGCCTAGCACAAAAACAGGATTTTCTCCTAGATTTACTTTTAAAATATCTTCTCCATCCTCCTCTAAAATGAAGAGGTTCTTTTTTGTCCGTATGACTTCTTGGAAACTTTCTTTACGTAGCTCGATGCCTGGGTGAACGCCGCCTGATAACACCTTTCGCAGAATGTCTTCCCAAGTTTTCTCGTCGGTTCTCACATCCCTAAGTTTTCTGCCATCAAAGACTAGATGTACTGGTGGACGTGGAGGACCGCTTAGAACGGCGTGAAAAACGACATCACGTCTAATGGCGCCTGAGGTGAAAAAGGCTGTCAGAAGACACTGATAGACGACATCTAATCTACCTGCTTCTCTAAGGTTTCTGAAGTTACCATCGGTTCTGCCTTTTCGGGAAAAAAGGATAAACTCAATCATACGAGGTTGATTCCTATAGTTACATAAAAAGAATTAGGGCTTTAGGAACGTGGACACTATTCTTCGACTAGAACGCTGAACCTCCATTCTGGCGCATTAAACCTGCATTCTTGCCCCGTTTCCGTAGTCTGAACAGAAATTTTCCCTCCTGAAATTATGTCAAGAGCATGTTTAGAGGCGAAGAAGTCACGTTTGAATCTGAGGTATACAGAGTCTTGTTTTGGCGGGAAGAAGACGAAGACCATTTTCTTTCCAGCTGATTCTCCCCACTTGACGTAGACGAACAAGTCTTTGTCAGGCTTCGGCGAAGAAACCTCAACCCAAGGCTCCCATCCTGCTTTACGGGCTGTAAGTTCTAAGAACCTTTCAAAATCCGCTGTCCAGCTGTTCAGATATGGGTCGCCAAGATACGATCCGCACAATACCACTTTGCCTTTACCAACCGAAACCTCAGATATTAACGCGCCTTCTTTGTTTTCAGCAAGTATAATGCCTCTGTCTCTCTGCCATGGTGTTAGCCACTGTGCCACTTTGAGGTTTAATTTCTCACCATTAATCACGGCGGATATGCAGTCTGATTCAACGTGGCGTCTTCCAACTTCACTTACTCCAGTTAAGTGTGCGGTGAAACGGTCTTCCGGGTACCTGTATAACCCTTCCGGGTTAAAGGCTCCACACTCCGATTCGCAGACGAGAGTTCCTCCTTTTTTCACAAACTCTGCAAGAGCCTCTTCTACGGATTCGCTTGTAACTATCGTTCGAGGCATGAACAAGACTTTAAGCCATTGTAAGACTTCGAGGTGTTCCTCCTCAACAACAATGTACGGCATCGACTGACGGGCCAAGCCTTGACAATACCCGAGTAGGCCACGCATTATCCGTTCAGCGCTACCTTCCTGTGCCCAAGCCAAGTAGTAAGACTGAGGGCTAAACATAACTCCAATTTCAGACTTCGCAGGTGTGTATTTAGCTATCAAGTCGCCGTAGTCTTCGATTAGCTTGCCCGTTACTTTCATATGCGCCAAACGTTCTTCTGCAAGACCATCATAACCTGAAATTCCGAAACCACCTGATTCGCGGCCAAAAACCTCGTCTCGCCAACACCAAAACAGGATTGTGTCTGCGCCGCAGGCTATTCCGTTCCAAATCCATCTTAGCTGAGAAAGAGCATCAACATCGGCATAGATATTAAATCCTACCGCAGCACGTCCACCCTGAACCTCACTTAGCCACACCAGCTTGTCGCGTCCTGCTGACTTTACAAATTCCACTCTCATCGCAAAATCAGCATCGTCCATGTTAGACCATTTTGGAAAACTTGAGCAGCCAACTCCGTCCAAGTCGTCTGCGAAGAACCAGTCATTGCCCCTGTTAAGAGGGTGGTCATAACCATGCATTGAACCTGGCCACAAGGCGCATGGAGAGGCAGCGTGAACCGTAACGGGATGTTTAATGTCTAAAGCCTTTATTACTTTGTATCGTGCCTTGGCATGTTGGTTTGCCCTCCAAGTTAGAAACCTTTCGAAAGCCATCATTTCTGTGTATGGTCTGTCAGGAAGTTTTCCAGGCATTACCTCGTCGAACGAGCCATATCGCCTCTTCCAAGCCTTGTTCAGCCCTTCAAGCCCACCGTACTTGTCGCTTAACCATTTGCGAAAAGCCCGTAGCGTGTAATCGCAGTAACACACGAACCCGTCGGCATGAACATTCCATCTTAGCTCATTCCAGGTATCCCACCCTCTAAGGCTCGGGACAGAACGGTATCTCGAAACAACTTCAGTGAAGAAATGCGGCATGTGTTCCCAGACGCCTGGGTTGTCGGTGCACCCGCCTGGCGTTATGCCAAAGTGGCATTCCCTACGATTCGAGGATACGACCTTTTGTCCCATGTGGTTAACCATCTCACTTCCTGGCAATTCACGATGAATCCAGTACGGTTGAATCTCTGCAATAGTGCTGAGGATAACGCCTAACCCATTCTGTTCTGCTAGCTTCACTAACCGATCGTAGTCGTCGAAAACGAAATAGTTCGGTTTAGGTTCAACCCAGCCCCACAACACCCAAAGCTGCACCGTGTTGAACCCTGACTGCTTGATCTTGGCAATGTCTTTTTTCCAGTACTTGTCCTCTGGAAAAGGAGGACGATAGTATTGAACTCCAAGGTTCATACTGATTCCTTCAATCTTTTTTGTTCTTTATTAGTTTAAGGTTTTTCGTGATTAGTTTGTTTAAGGTCACAACTGATGTATGTGTCCTGTAACCATCAGCAGGCGTATTGAGGCAGTAATCGACCAGTTTCTCAACCGTTGATGTAGCAACATGCATTCTTGTATCAGACGAAGCATAGTAAATGTAGACTCCACCATTATCCTTTTTTATCCAGCCATTACAGAATAAGACGTTTGATACGTCTCCCACTCTTTCTTCGCCCTTGGGAGCCATGAAATAGCCTCCTGGAGAAGCAATAACCTTCCAAGGCTCTTTCAAGTCTGTCATAAACATGTAAAGCACATACCGCAGGCCAGCAGCGCAACTTCGAACTCCGTGAGCAAGCTGCAGCCATCCTTTATCTGTCTTTATTGGCGGTGGACCTAAGCCGTTCTTTACTTCCTTAATTGTGTGGTAGACACGAGGCTCAATGATTGTTTCGTCTCGGACCTCTGCGTTTTCTATGTCGTCAATTAAGGCCCAGCCTATTCCGCCGCCTGAGCCAGCTTCGATAAATGTTTCTTGTGGACGGGTATACAATGCATATTTACCGTCAACAAATTCTGGGTGCAACACCACGTTACGTTGCTGAGTTTTTAATTTCAAGTCTGGCAAACGTTCCCATGACATGAGGTCTTTTGTGCGAACAATTCCAGATTTTGCTATGGCAGACGACAAGTCGCCTGGTGGAGCATTCGGATCCTTACGTTCTGAACAGAAAATACCGTATATCCAACCGTCTTCATGCTGAGTCAAGCGCATGTCGTAAACGTTGGTTTCGTCTTTATCGATGTCTGGAAGTGTAATTGGGTAATCCCAAAAACGCCACTGGTCGATGCCGTTTGGACTTTCAGCGACCGCAAAAAACGATTTACGGTCCCAGCCCTCAACACGTACAACCATCAAATATCGATTATTAAATAGAATGGCTCCAGCGTTAAAAGTGGAATTTATCCCAAAACGTTGCAGCAGGTTCGGGTTAGTTTCATAGTCAAGATCGTAGCGCCAAAAGACTGGGGCATGCTCAGCTGTGAGAATGGGATACTTGTAACGAACGTAAATGCCGTTGTAGTCATCAATTATTTCATTTTGACGCATTATGAGCTTTTCGTAATTTTCAAATAGCTCATTAAGCCTTTTGTCAAAATCTTTCCTGTTCATAATATTCCCGTTTATTTTTTTGAATTTATGAATATAAAACTATTTTAAGCCGCGAAGAAGACAGCTGAAAAAATAAGAATCTAAACTTTGGCAAATTTTTGGGCTTTCTCCTATTTCTTGGAAGATTTTTGCTAAAATAATGTTAATATTCATGGGTGCGAACTCCATTTTTTGCATTGTGGGTACATTCGAAACGAAAATTTGCCA
>JAGTQS010000048.1:0-12439 GCA_018397055.1 Candidatus Bathyarchaeota archaeon
TCTGCAATACGGGTCACCGTTAACCCCTTCTTGAAAAGCCTTCTAAAGACCCCTCTAATGTCAGAAGAAAGCCTCATAACACCGCCACGCAAACAAACATAAGCCCACCAACAGAAAAATGTAACGTTAAAAAGTTGACTTTACACAGTTCCTTATTTAATCTGCGTTTTCTTATCCTAAAAACGTTATTTGTTCTAAGTAGTAGACATAATAACGAATTATGGGGAAACTATTAAGACAACATTATTGCTATCAATATTTGTATTACGAAGACTTGTTATGGCGCCTGCGGAGGATTGGCTAGCACATGAAAAGGAAGATGCTTGCTGCAAGGTTGGATCTGGCTGATAAGATTTCAGAGATTTCATCTAGAAAAGGAACATTGTACGACTACGTGAACGAAATCCTTGAACAGGCCATAAGGGCTGAGGAGATAGGTTTGTCGCTTAAAACCGTGCTTGACGACAGGTGGGCAGTTAAGGCGATGAAGGACGCGGGATTCATCCTTGTTCCGGAAAAAATCATTTATGACTTAGCTGAAGCCGCCTACAAGAGGGTTGGCAAAGAAAAAATGAGTATGCTTTGGCATGAAACTGGGCAGTGGTATGGGCACTATTATGGTGATTTAAAGAAATTAGAAGCGGCTGTCAAAAGTTGTTTTTGGGACGTTTCAGAATTCAGGATTCTTGAGGAAAAAGAGACTGTGGTTCTTACATGCCTAAGCTCGAAGTTCTCAGCCACGTACACAGAGCTCTTCAGCAAGTTTCTCGAAGGCGCCCTAAACGCTCTTGGGTTCAACCTTAACAAAAGCGAAGTTTCAAAAGGCATAATTAACTTAAGATTTGTGAAGCCGTTGGATAAGTGATGTCTGGTAAAGGCTCGAGAAAACAGAAGCTCATCAGGGCGCCCAGTGACCTAGTTTCAAAGCTAAGCCGAGAGGCAGCCAGCCAAGGAAAAACTTTGTACAGTTACGTGACCGAGATTTTTGAGCAGGCAACTCGAGCCTACGAGATGAATCGAAGTCTGAAAGAGGTTTTGGACACTTTTGAGGTTCTTGACGTGCCTAAAGAGGCGGGCACGGTTTACACGCCTAAAGATGTTCTGGACTATTTGATACAGAAAACGTTCAGGGAGAACGGCGAAGAGCTACAGCAGATGTGGTACCACGCGGGGAAATGGTACGGAACCTATCTGAAGGAAAAGTTTGAGCAGCCGTTTGAAACTTTTCTGCAGCTGCTTCAAGATGGCAAATGGGATCTGAACGAGGTAACCATGAACAAAAGTGATGAAAAAATCGTGTTAAAATGTGTTTCAGCCTTCATTTCTCAAGAAAGATCTCTTCTTTTGCAGAATTTCATTGAAGGAGCCGCCCACTCATTAGGATACAAGACTCAAGAAAAAAATTGCTTCAAGGGCATCATACGCCTTGCACTTTTCAAATCTGAACCTCAAGGGCTAGAAGAACAGTATTCAGTTTAGAAGGCATTATTGCTAGGTGCATTTAGAGTTTCTTTTTATTCTCCCGCATTCTGAATTCTTTGTTCAGAAAACCGAGGTTCATAGAATGTATATTATAAGACGTACTGAACAATCTTTTTAGTTGCTTCTATACCAATATAACATGGCCATATAGTTTTTTACATTAACATGCCATCAGCACATGCTTTCTTGTCGACAAAACGTTGCAGCTTGTTAACACAAGATATAAATACTCTGACAGTGAGACTTTTAACCACTAACATTTAAAGGAGAAAAAAAGGAAAATGCGAAAAATATCTTTACTCTTACTTGCAATGCTAGTTTCCGCAGTAGCACTATCGGCAGCTCCAAAACCAACACTCGGCTCAGTAGGCAACATCTACATTAATGTAGAAGATGGACCGAGCCCCGTAGTGGCAGTCCAAGCTGGAGGAACGGTAAAGCTCAATTTTGCAGGAGTAACATTCAGCGGTGGCCAAGTTAGACTCTACTTCAGCAGAGACGGTTCCTCAGCATTGGACACAGCGAACGACAAAGCATACGGTCCAACATTTGTGGTCGCTCACATTAGGGCTGAAACTTGGGATAACGATACAACATATAAGGGCTACTCTGTTGGTTACAACTGGATTGTTGGTTCTATACCTAAAGAATACGCAGGCGGAGAATGGTATATCAAAGCCTATGATGGTCAAACTTCATCCGTTGCAGTTACTGACAGACCCTTAACAGTTACTTGCCTGCTTGAGGTTGAACCGACAAGTGGACCTGGACAGGCAGCAATAACACTTAAAGGATGGGGCTTCTCAACAGCCAGCGGCAATCATGTTAACTTAAGCTACTATATTACAGAGTGGAAGTCAATTGTCAACTTCCTAGCTGTTGACGCGAACGGACAATTCACGTACTCAATGACTGCTCCGGACGCTGGGAAGGTATTACCAAAAGGAGAAAATACAGTTACGACCATAGCCGTTATATTCGAGGCTAAAGAGAAAACAGGTTCTGACGACGTCACTTTCCTCGAATACTATAGAGGCTTAATTCAGGTTAAAGGCCCAACAGAAAACTGTGTAGCAGGAACAGGCTCATTGTATGGTAACAACACAGACTTTGCTCAAGGCGCCCTCATTGTTAATGCCAAGGTGCTTGGCGCCTTGATTATTGCTGGCAACTACTTCCATCCGGGAACAGTCACAATTAAGTGGGATGCAACCACAGTTGTTGGCACCACAACGGCGAACGGCACAGGATTCTTTAACATTACAATAACGGTTCCGATCACCAATATTGGAGCACACAACATCATAATTGATGACACAAAAATCAAATTCAACATCAGCGTATACGTGGTTCCAACCTTAGTCCTCACTCCCAACAAGGGTGTGCCATGCGAAAACGTGCTAGTTACAGCTGAAGGATACGGGTTCACAGCTTCAACGGACAGTGTGAAATACCACGTGAACGTAACATGGTATTATCTTGATTGGGGCACATCTGAAACAAAGGATCTTGTCACTAAACTGCTGGTTGACACTAACGGCTACTGGAAATTCACCTTCACACTTCCACACGCACACGGCGGAGACAACACAGTTGTAGCCGTCGAAAACGACACTTTAGGAACAGTTGTTTATGCCATTTTCACTGTTTTGCCAGGTGTAAAAATTACGCCCAGCACGTTCCCAAACAACGGAACAATAGTGACAATAACTGGATGCGGGCTCAAATACGAATGCTGGTACGACCTGCTAATTGACAACGTGAAAGACTTCTACGCCGCTGACTCTTCTGGCTTGACCATATACTTCATGGACAGTGGAAAAGGCGACTTCAGCCTTGAACTTATCGCAGCAGGATTCGACGAAGAAATAGCGTTACATTCAGTTGCCTTATATGAGCTGAAAACCCCGGAAAAACTTCCGAAACTTGTTGCATGGACAACCTTCACCGTGACTTCTGAAGCTGAAACGGCAATCATGGACAAGCTTGACGAAATTGCAAACGCAATAAGCCAGTTAGATGCTTACATCACTAGCTCAACCACAGGCTTACCATCAATAAAGACCCTCGTAACCGCAGTACAGTCCGCAGTCGCTGACGCCAAGTCAGCACTGTCAACACAGATCTCTGGATTATCCACGCAGCTGACAAGCATCACCACGTATGCTCAAGACGCAGCAACAAAAGCCACATCAGCCTCAACATCAGCTGCATCCGCAGCCTCAGCCGCTGCAGCAGCTAAGACAGCAGCTGAAGGAGCTCAATCGGCAACTGCGACAATCTCGACAGCTGTCTACGGAGCCATCGTCCTGTCGCTTATAGCGGCACTCGCCTCAATCGTTGCGGTAATTACGTTGCAGAAGAAAGTAGCGTAAAAAAACCTAATCCTCACCCCCCTATTTTTTTAGGTAAAAATCAATGAATATTCTAGATACTGTTTTATATAGGCTTAGCAAATAGACCACCTTTCTTTGAAGGGTGGATGAATTGCGTTAGCCTTAAACATGTTTTCAGCAAAGTCTTTTTGGCGCCAAGTGCACTTGAGAGGTCTCCTTGCTACACGCTTGGAGACGGGGCTAAGCCTCTTAGCTGTCATGCGACACAGCCCGTAAACGCCATGACCTTGAAGATTTGGTCTGTAACCGTTAAAGTCTATAAGCGAAAGGACGTAACCTCCGAAAGCTTCCATGAAACACCGACCTGACAGGCGGGTTGAACGAAACTTGGAAGCCACCGAACAAGTTCGGTGGATGATGTCACGTGAGCAGTTTTCTTAGAGGCAAAAAAACAATTGCTGGGTCTTACATTCCAAAATGGACAGTCATAGATGATTACCTTACTTTTATGCCTTATTTGAGACAACAGGTGGCGGCAAAGTTGTTTCCTCAATTATTATGGCTGACGAGAGTTCCTCGATGCCTTCTATGCACCTAAGTTCTTCCATTAGAGCTGAAAGTCTTTTTAGGCTTTGCAGCCTTGTCTTCAACATTAGGTCGAAGTTGTATGCTTGAACCTCAATTACCTCCTCGATTTCCTCATAATTTTTGAGCTTGTTGAAGACATCTTTTTTTGGTATGTGGCCTTTGTTTGGCGCTACTTCAGCGAGGTTAACGAACAAGAGGGCGCTTATCGGCTTAGACGTTTTTTCAAAGTTTATTAAAGCCTTGTATCCCTTGATTACTCCTGCAGCCTCAAGCCTCTGGATTCTCCTGTGGACAGTGGAGATGGGCAACCCTGTCATTTTCGAAAGAGCCCTACTTGACAAGTGAGCCTGCCTTGCGAGTATTCTGATTATTGCCTCGTCCTTGTAATCCATATGCGGTCATCCAATGTGAGAAAAAATCTCATATATAATACTTTTTTTATTTTATCTTCTTAAAATTTTGGGAAAATCCCTAAATAGATTTTACGAATCTTCTCGTCTATGAGGAAACAAAAAGCAAAACGGAGGTGAAAAAGAATGTATGAAAAAGAAGAAAAGAAAAGCCGAAAATGGTTAGCGTTGATCTTAGCTGTAATCTTCCTCCTTTGTATAATAGGAATCCCAATCTTCATAACAACAATGTTCTACTCCATCGGAGTCGGAGAGGCAGGACTGCTCGTAGATCCTTTAATGCATTCAATTTCTGACCCAGTTCTAGGGCCAACTTGGGGAGTAAAGGCGCCTTGGGTAACGCTTAAAACAATTTACTATGCGACAGACGTTTACGAAGACGAGATAGCGTGTTTCTCAAGTGACCAGCTGGAAATGGAAATCTCCGTGTTGATGAGGTGGCAGCTAAACGTAAGCAAGCTTAAAGAACTTTACCTGAGCTTTCCAAGGTTAGATTATGAGCAAACCGCAATTGACTCCATAATGGAGGAGACAATACGGCTAATTACGAAGGAATACACAGCTCTTGAAACCATCGAACACCGAGACATCGTGGCTCAAAGAATGCAAGACGAGGTTTTCCAGAAAATCCGTGAATCAAAAGTCTTGGTAGGAGCACTTCATCACCTCGAGTTTGACTTAAAGAACATTGCGTACCCAGCTAAATACACGTCGGCAATTGAAGACAAGCTTGTGGCTGAGCAACGAAAGATTCAGGCGGAGTTCGAAAAAGAAAGAATACTCGTCCTCGCGAATGCGTCAGCTCAGGAAGTCTTGATTCGAGCAAAGGCTGAGGCTGAAGCGAAAATACTTGTGTCTGAAGGCTCGATGCAGGCGATACAAAAAATCATGAGAACAGCTGGCGTAACAAACTCGACAAGGATAGCTGAGCTTTACCTCTGGGTTGAAGCCATGAAACAGCTAAAAATCAGCACCTTCATAGTGGTAACAGGCAAAGACGGCGTCCCAATAATATACCAGATACCCACAAACTCAACAACGCCATAGACCAAAACAGACCACAAACAATTCCTCCATTTTCCCCCAAAAAAGTCTCGACCATAATGGCAAGAAAAGACAATTTTATGTAACCACATAAAGACTATAAAATAAAAACATTAACATAAAACATTGTATAACAGAGGAGAAAGCTTTTGAATAATCGCACCTTAATGGAAAAAGCTTTCAGGAAGGTTCTTACCGACGTCAGCAGAGGCATCTATGTAGAGAAATGGGAAATTTCGAACGAAAACCTTGAATTGGGTTATAACTGGCAAATAACAAAACGTAGGCTTTCAGGCGGGCTCTCAGACGGCGTAGACGTTATCGACGTAAACAACGGAGCCCTATCCTACATTTTAGTTCCCACAAGGGGAATGGGAATCTGGAAAGGCAGCTACAAAGGCAAATATGTAGGCTGCGACACGCCTATAAAGGAACTCGTTCATCCAAAATTCATAAACCTTGAAGCACACGGCGGTCTCGGGTGGCTCGACGGCTTCAACGAATGGATTGTCCGATGCGGTCTTGAAAGCTTTGGATCTCCCGGACGCGACGTGTTCATTGACAATAATGGCAACCAAAAAGAAATTATGTTAACCCTGCACGGAAAGACCGCCAACATACCTGCAAGCCAAGTTGAAGCTAAAGTAAGTCTTGAGGAGCCTCACGAGCTGACTGTAACAGGCGTCGTCTATGAACGTTCGATGTTCGGATCAAACCTTAAACTAAACACGTGTACGTCAACAACTCTTGGAAGCAACACCGTTAGAATCGTAGACGAGATTACGAATCTACGCGCTGTTCCAGACGAGATGCAGGTTCTGTACCACTGCAACTACGGGCAGCCTTTTCTTATGGAGGGCTCCAAGTTTATAGCACCGATAATGGAGGTGGCTCCACGAGATCGAAGAGCTGCAGAAGGCATCAAAGAGTTCGATGTATTTGGACCGCCACAAGCCGGGTTTGTTGAACAAGTTTACTATCTTAGGCTTATAGGCGACGTTGACGGGTGGACCACAGCCATGCTGACAAACGAGGATGAGACCCAAGCTGTCTCAGTAAGTTTCTCGGTAAGGCAACTGCCATATTTTACACTTTGGAAAAATACGAACATGCCTGAAGAAGGCTACATCGTAGGTCTTGAACCTGGAACAGGGTATCCAAACCCAAAAGCCTATGAACGAAAAAAGAACCGTGTTCCATTGCTAAAGCCAAAAGAAAAGTACTATGCAGAAATCGCCTTATCCGTGCATCTTGGAAAAAACGAAGTGCAGAGAGTGGAAGAAAAAATCGAAAAAATGCAGGGAAAAACAAAACCGAAAATTTATCTAAACCCTATAGAATAGAACGATCCCGGAAAATCCCAAAAAGGGGTCACAAGATCATAATCTCCAGAAACGCAGATAATAAAAGACAATTTTTCCTCAAGATTATAA
Organism: Candidatus Bathyarchaeota archaeon; assembly: GCA_018397055.1. Lineage (GTDB taxonomy): Archaea > Thermoproteota > Bathyarchaeia > Bathyarchaeales > DTEX01 > JAGTRI01. The sequence continues at coordinate 7,294 of JAGTQS010000048.1, forward strand.
TTGATTCTTAAAGCCGGGGATGGGAGTTGAACACCAGATATCATGGAGACATCACCCGCAAATCCCTCTTTTTTCTCTGTTTTTGGTTTAATAATGCTCTAATTATACTTTTTATGTGATTTTTGGTATGGACTTCGGTGTTCGCTTTGGTATATAAATGTTCATTGTTAGCGAACACTATAAACTTAGGGTTTGCATTATGTTTTTCATGAATGTGTTTGTTCTTGTGTGTACGTCTGCGTGGATGTCTGTGCCGACGAATCGAGAAACTGATTGCACGCCGTAGGAGTCCATTGTTTTGAAGGCTTGGTTTATTCTGTTTAGGCTGAGGTGTATTGTTGCTTTTTCTTTTGTGGTTAGTTTTGTTTTTCGGATTTGGTTTATGTATGCTTTTGAGGCTTCCATGGGGTTTCCGCCGTAGTGCCCAGTTATCGCGTAGATGTCGTAGCTGTCTTTGTCGCTTAGGCGGGGCAGTGCCAGGCCCTTCATTGTTAAGGCTCCAACGATGTTTGCTGTGCTGACTGTAACTGAAATTTTGCCGTTGTTTGGGAGGGTGGCTTCTATTTCGTTTTCGTATTTGAATTTGAATACTATGCTTGAGCCTTCGATGAGGCATGCTGTTAGGTCATCTTGCACTTTTATGAATGGGAGGATCTGTTCTGCGGCTTCGGGCTCGGTTAAAAAGTCTACGTTTATAGTGTATTTTTTCTTGTCGAGTGGCGAGATTACGTTCTTTTCAAACCTGAAGGGGTTGTATGTTTCTTCGTATCCAAGATTCTTTATTATTTTTCTTATGCTTTCGTATCTTGTCATTATTGCAGGTTTGAGGACTAAGTCTATGTCTTTTGAGCCGCAGTGGTCGAAGTGATTTTGTGTTAAGAAATATGGTGCCCATCCTCCTGCTAAGACGAAGTCGTTTTTGTATATTGTTAGTGTTGAGCAGAGTTCGGCGAGGGCTGACTTTGATGCTTCGGTTAAGTTTCTGTCATACAATTTGTTCACCTACTATTGTTTTTCCCCATTTTTGTATTAAGTGCTGGTATAGGTGTTCTGCTGCTTCCAGTCCTCTTGCGGGATAATTGTATAGGTCGACGTAGAGTTGGATGTCTGAAACCACGTTTACTTTGTTAGAATCGCTGGAAGGTGGGATTGTGATGCTTTGTTGACCGTAGAATACTCCTTCGTCGTATGGTATGACAAATTTTATGTTGCCGCCTTTCGGGATTGGTTGAAGGTTTAGGTTTTCAGCCAGTGTTTTGGCGTCTTTTTCGTTGTGTATGTATATGTGGATGTCGACTGGTCTGACATGGGGTGCTATGAGGTACGCTCCTGCAAGAACCGTTAATGCGTAGTTTTGATTTTTGAGTTGTGCGAGTTTTTGTATGAATTTGTCTATCTCTCGTTCAAAGGTGTAGTATTCAAGGAATTTGTTCATTTTGTCGTATTGATGGTATGCTGCCCATCTTCGTAGTAGGGTTATTGGGTTTGTTATTTTTATTTTGTAGTTTGCTGTGCGTGTGACATAGCTGTATTGAGTTAGGGTTGACAGTACAGCGTGAGCGTAGCCTGGTGAAATGTTTACTTCTGTTGCTAATCCTCGAATGGTCCATTCTTTTGCGGGATTTGTAAGGAGTGCCCTCAGAACACGTGTTGCTTTGGTTTCAAAGATGTTGGAAACTTGTCTCATAATATGAAAATGTTCGCTATGGTATATAAATATTCGCTAACAGCGAACACAAGAAGGGCTATCGCATTATGGAGAAGACATCGAAAGGACCAATACAGTTTTTGGTTATTCTATCCATTCTTCTTCTGTTGCAAGTCTTCTTCTTTGTTGTAGCAGTCCCAGCATAGAGTCATTCCGTCGAGTTCGTAGACTTCTTCTTCGTCGAGTTCTGTGCCGCAGTTTTCGCAGTGCTTTTTCTTCTTTGTTTTTGCTTTGCTTTCTGTTTTAGTCATTTGTTTCCCGTAGATTAGCCGTATTCGTCTTCATAATCAAGTTCATCTATTGCTGAGATTCAGGAGCAGCTTTTACGGGGTGTTAAGCCTTTCCGCCTTAAGCCGGATTTACGCCGTTCAAGGTCACGTCGACGTGATAAAAACAAGCTGGAAGGAGGTGAAAAAGCGGATGCCTGTTAAGAGGTTGGGTCGCCCGCCGTTTCTTAGCGTTAACGAGGTTGAAGACAGCGACGTATTCGTCATCGCTGAACCGCCATATCTGGTGGATGCTGAACACAGCAAGTATGGGCGTGAACGCTACCGCATAGTCGTTAAAAAGCCTGAAGACAGAGAGTTTGGCCTGCGCACATTGACGTTGAATACGACTACGTCGAACCGGCTGTTGGAAGCTTTCGGCGAAGACGAGAAGCTCTGGATAGGCAGAAAAATCCGCATACGCAAACACGCGGAATACGTGCTTGGAAAACAAAGGTTCGTGTTGTACGGCGAGCCATACGTTGACCCTCAGAAGCCCTTAGAGGTTGAACAGTAATGGCAAGGCTCAAACCAAAAAGTTGGCGTTGTCCCACTTGCGGACACGTCAACCCACCAACTCATTTCTTCCATTGTGAAAAATGCGGATTCAGAAACATTGAAACATACGGATAAAACGTGGAGGCTGGCATATTTGGAGCCAAATATTCATGATATATGGAAACCCGTAGGGGCGAGGCATCGCAGACTCTCCGCGAAATCTTTGCAGGCCAGAATAGCGAGAATAGCTGACAAAACTAAACTCGACACTCAGAGGATAAGATTTGAACTTATCCTCGAGCTGAAAGCCTTAGCGGAAATGGCGCAGCAGAAAGCAATAGACACGCACGCATTATCCGTAGAGACCAAACAGAACTGGGCTCGCATCGCGGCCTACATAAGCCAAGTGATAAACAGCATAAGCAAAACCTACGACGAAGCAATGATAATGCAAGAACTTGAAAAACTGAAAAAGACGGCTGAAGAATTATCCAAGGAAAATGGAAAGGCACAGCCGACATGACAAAAACGCCGAAAAGCCTTCGCTGTCCACAGTGCAGTTCAGAAAGACTATACAAAGATGGACTACGCTATTTAAAAGACGGCTCAAATGTCCAACGTTGGCTATGCAGAAAATGCGGTTACCGTTTCACTCAATCACTCTGCAACAATTCAGATGCATCTCAACGCATTCAGAAAGTTCAAAGGCAGATTTTAAATTCGCCAGAAGCCTTACCTACTAACTGCCAATGGACCTATGAAGCCTTAGGCGGAGCGCCCACCGGCAAGCCAAAGCTGGTGCAAACATTGGCCAAAGTAGAAAACCCAATTAAAAGTGGGCTTGCGGGAGCCACAAAGCGGACAACAGACACTAAAGCCAAAATCATAGAGTTTGCATGGTGGATGAAAAAACAAGGCTACGCGGAAGGCACAATCCTTGGAAGGGCAAAACTGCTGACCATACTTGTCAAGCGTGGAGCAAACCTATTCGACCCAGAAACCGTCAAAGACGTAATCGCCAAGCAAAATTGGTCTGAAGGACGCAAAGAAAATGCAGTAGATACATACACGCTCTTCCTGAAAATGTACGGCGGAAAATGGGACCCACCAATCTACAAAAGAATCAGAAAACTACCTTTTATACCAACAGAACAAGAAATAGATGCATTGATAGCAAGTTGTGGACCAAAAACAGCAACCTTCCTTCAGCTACTGAAAGAAACTGCAATAAGAGCAGGAGAAGCATGGAGCCTAAAATGGACAGACTTAGACCCCGAAAACAGAACAGTAAGGATCACGCCTGAAAAAGGAAGCGAACCAAGACTATTCAAAATATCAACAAAACTGATAACAATGCTGACAGGCATGCCAAAGAAAAGCATTTTCATCTTCGGCGGATATCCACTGCGAGGCTTCAGAAGAGGCTACACGAGACAAAGGGCAAGAGCAGCAAACAAACTCGGAAATCTAAGACTTCACCAAATAACATTTCACACTTTCCGCCATTGGAAAGCCACCATGGAATACCACAAAACCAATGACATTCTTCACGTCATGAGAATGCTCGGCCACAAAAACATCAAAACACTCTGGTCTACACACAGCTAATAGAGTTTAAGGACGATGAATACATCTGCAAAGTTGCCAAAAACGTCGAAGAGGCCAGCCCACTCATAGAGGCTGGTTTTGAGTATGTCTGCGACTTCGACGGCGCCAAACTTTTCAGAAAACGCAGATAGGAAAGGTCAGCTTCCCCTCGGCAGTATGGGGGTTCATCCTAAGAGCCGGGGATGGGAGTTGAACCCATATGTAGCTGCTCTGCAGGCAGCCGCCTGAACCGTTCGGCCACCCCGGCGTTAAGTGCACTTGTTTTAACTTTCTCTAGGGTTTTTTATGTTTTTCGATTTTTTGTTTACATTTTCACTATTTGGGCGTGGAGTACTCCGCAGACTTTTATTACGGCTTCTGGGTGGACGTAGCCTTTTTCGATTGCTTTCTTGACTGTTTTGCATCCGATGATGTTGACGATTGTGGATTGGTCGATGAGGCTTATGGCTTCATCGATGCTTGTCTTGACGCCCTTGTAAAACTCTTCCTTAACTTCCAGAACCATGTCTGACTCGCTGAACGTTTTCCCAATAATCTCGGCGTCGCAGATAGCGAGGAGAACCTGTTTCCCCCACCTCCGCATGTTAACGTAAGCCAAGATTACCACTTCCAGTTCTTGTTTACACGGGTTTAACGGGCGACCGGGCTCCGCAAGCTTCGCAGACGAGGAAGAAAAGCCTTTTTTCCTTCACGATTTTCGTGTCAGGCCTTTTGCACACCGGGCAGACTACGAACTCGTTGACGTATCTCTTCAGAATTTGGTTGCAGGTTTCAAGCTCAAATTTGCCTTGGAAAATCGCTCGGTTTCCGTCTATAGTGCCAGCAGTCGCCATCTCTTTGGAAAGGTATCTTAACACGTGAACAGGGTTTCTGTTCATGATGTCGCAGACTTCTTTGAAGTTGTGGAAAATTGTTCTGGCGCCAAATGTGGTGCATTGCATTTTTGGAATCTCGAATCTTTCGTGTTTCGAAACTTCTCGTGGCAGCTTACTGTAGGCCTCGTCAAGCATCTTCTCGTAATCCAGAGACATAGTTCATCCATTCTATAATCGTCAAATCCTCAGCA
>JAGTQS010000048.1:12450-13586 GCA_018397055.1 Candidatus Bathyarchaeota archaeon
TAAACCCGGCAAAAACAGAGGCCCAGTTGGTCAACAACTAGGGCTCGAAAACTTGAGGGTCTCCAATGCCACCAGAAAAATAAAAGATTTATTAGGACTTTCCTCAATGTGTGAATCTGGCAAGACAGGAAAACCAATGTTTGCGGACGTGTATTTGATGAAGAAGTTTCAGGGCTTCAGCGAATGGTTTGACGACGTTTTGTTCAACGCCGAAATTGTTGACAACAGGTACCCAATTAAGGGCTTCAACGTCTACAAGTCTTGGGGCGCAAAAATTGCCAAACGGATAACAAGCATGCTTGAGGACCTGCTTGACGCTTCCGGCCACGATCCCATGCTTTTTCCAGTAGCAATCTCAGAAGACGCCTTCGCGAAGGAGGCGAAACACATCAAAGGCTTCGCAGCTGAGGTTTTCTGGATAACGCATGCTGGAAAAAGAAAACTAGATAAAAAAATGCTGTTGAGGCCAACTTCTGAGACCGCCATGTACCCGATGTTTGCGCAGTGGATAAGGTCTCACGCCGACCTTCCTCTGAAGGTTTACCAAAGCGTGTGCGTTTACAGGTATGAGACCAAGGCAACCCGGCCGTTGCTGAGGATGCGGGAGTTCCTTTGGAACGAGGCTCACACTGCTCACGAAAACTGGGACTCAGCTGAGAAACAGGTCAAAGAAGCAATCGCCATTTACACCAATGTTTTTGAAAGGTTGGGACTGGCGTATTATTTGTTGAAGCGTCCCGACTTCGACAAGTTTGCTGGGGCAGAATACTCGATTGCGTTTGACAGCTGGAACCCTGATGGAAGAGTCAACCAGATTGGCACGGTTCACAATCTTGGCGAAAATTTTGCCAGCGCCTTCGGGATAACTTATGAGGATGCTGACGGAACCCACCGGAATGTTTCGCAGGTTTGTTATGGGCTTGGGATAAGCCGCACTTTGGCCGCTGTCATAGCTCAACACGGCGACGACCACGGTTTGGTTCTACCTCCAGAGGTTGCCCCTGTCCAAGTTGTTGTTATTCCGATCCCTTATAAAGAAACAGAAGGCGAGGTTGAAGCCTACGCAAAGATGGTTTATGAGGCGGTTGAAAAAGCAGGGTTCAGAGTCAAGCTTGACGATAGGGAAAAAAGGCCTG
>JAGTQS010000047.1:0-8875 GCA_018397055.1 Candidatus Bathyarchaeota archaeon
AAGGCCACACATGAGCCTAAAATATAATACACCCGCACAAGTATATTTCAGAGATGTGCCAAATGTCCTGGGATAACACAAAAGTCTAGACGAGAGGAAATTCATTAATTTTCTTTGGCAAGAAAATCATAACATATTTTAGAATCACGTTCCACTAGAGTTCAAGGGTTGACCTATGAAGGTTTTAGTGATAGGCGGAACTGGCTTGATAAGTACAGCTGTTACAAGGTTTCTTGCTGAACATGAAGATGAAGTCATAATTTATACTCGTGGGAAAAGAGAAGCTGAACTCCCACATAACATTAAAAGAATCGTTGGCGACCGTAACAATACGAAAATGTTTGAGAAACAAATGGTGGAGTCTGGACCCTTTGACTGCGTGATCGACATGATCTGTTTCTCACCGTATGATGCTGAAAACGCGGCAAGAATATTTAGGGGTCGAATTGAACAGTACATTTTTATTAGCACCGTTGACGTGTATACCAAACCAGCTAAATTCTATCCCGTAACAGAGGATGCCGAAAAGGAGCCATCGCCATCTTTCACCTATGGATTTAACAAAGCTGCTTGTGAGAAGCTATTTCTAGAAGCGCATCGTAGAAACTATTTCTCGTTGACAACGATTAGACCCGCGTACACATATGGGGAAGGGTTAGGAATATTACATACTTTTGGGTGGGGAACCTATTTTCTTGACCGAGTAAGAAGGGGTAAACCCGTTATTGTGCATGGTGACGGAAACTCTTTCTGGGCAGCGTGCCACAGAGATGATGTTGCACGGGCAATTGCTGGGGCTGTAGGCAACGAGAAAACGTTTGGAAAAGCGTATAACGTAACCGGTGAAGAATGGATGACCTGGAATATTTACCATGAAAAGGTGGCTGAAGCACTTGATGCTCCACCGCTTAGAATCTTCCACATTCCAACTGACCTTTTGTATAAAATTGCCCCGAAACACGCCGAATGGTGCATGAAAAACTTCCAATTTAACAACATTTTCAACAACGAAGCTGCCAAGATCGATCTAGGCTTTAGATACACCGTTCCATTCATTGAAGGTGTCCGCCGGACAATAAGCTGGCTTGAGAAACATGACGGATTTGAGAATAGCGATGACTTTCCTTTCTATGATAAAATTATTAAAGCTTGGCAAGAGCTCTGCGAAGGAATGAAAAATAGTCTGCTGGACGAAGTCATGAAGTAAGTCTGTTCCTCTTTTACTGCAACGATTAAAATTCTGGTACCAAGTCGAGATAATGCCAGAAAAACCTTAAGAACGCAATCTAAGAAACTAGTTCTCATGGATTTTCAGGAAAGGCTCTTCGTTCGTCGTATGCAGCTAAGCGAAAAGGAAGATGTTAAGGCACTTTTTGCAAGGAGTCTTGGAATAACTGACAGGATCATTTTTCAGCTTTCGTTTGACGATGCACAGAAAAGTGCAAGAAAGCAGTGCGGAGACACCTTAATTGAAGAGTATGACGGCAAAATAGTAGGGGCAGTGTCTATGCGAATCCAAGAGATAGAAAACACTCGGACAGGCTTCATCGACGCATTGGTTGTAGACAAACAGCTTCGGGGTAAAGCCATCGGTAAATCTTTAGTGAACGGAGCCATCTTGTGGCTTGAGGAACGAGGATGCAAAGTTATCTATGCCACAGCTGATAGGTACAACTCTCCATCTTGGAATATATTTATTCACAAAGGGTTTCGTCTTTACGAGGCACCGCAGCAACTCAGAGACTATGGACTTAACTTTTTACGTTTGTGGCTTGGCGAATTTTACTTTATAGGCTTTGGAACGTTCTTCCTCAGATGGGACAAAGAACCAATAAAGCCCCGTGAAACAGATGAAGCCTGGCATTGGGTAACTGCGTTTCTCGGCGTATCTATAGTGTGGTGGATACAGATACTGCGCAGTCAAGGACCCATAACACTTGTTCCAGCATCGTTCGTCGTGACTGCGACAAGCATTCTAGTTCATGAGTTATCCCAAAAGATTGCTGCCCGCAGCCTAGGTATACAAACCACATTCAAAGCTTGGATTTCAGGAATACTCTTCAGTTGGCTTATAGCGTTAGCCGGCGGCTTCTTCCCGGCATATGGCTCAACCTACGTGAAACAAATTGACTGGCGCTATGAGCCTCAGAAAGATAAAACTGGAATCATTTTCGCTCTAGGTTCGCTCGTAAGCTTGGTACTTGCCTTCGCATTTTGGGCATTACCAAATCTCACGACTGGCAGTCTGATTATGGAGTCGGCGAGATTAGGTTACGCAACCAATTTGATGCTTGCTGTCTTCAATTTGATTCCGATACAAGCAGCAGGTGGCTTTGTGTGGGACGGAAAGAAGATACTTACGTGGAATAGGATGGCATGGGCTACGCTTGCCATAGCAATAATTGCGCTGATAATACTGGATATCTTCTTCTAGTCAGTGAGATATGTTAAACTAAAAACAAAGCATAATGATCGAGTTTAACTCTTGTCTGCTGTTGTTGTATAGATTTTACCATAAGACCACTTTTCTTGAATCTTTCAATATCTAATAGCTTCCTAATTATGGAAAATTGTCCTCACATGTCTTAATCAAGAAGGTTCGAGACTCTAGCCCCAGAACGAAATCTGCCAGCCCGGCTTGTTGTCTTTCTCAATCCACGTAATGAGCAGTAATGAATCTTCGGAGTATATTCTAAGTAATGACGGAACTGCTGTTGGGCCGATAACTATTTTTTCGCTGCTCTTGTTCCCACCCGTTATCTCGATGTTGTCGCCAAATGGTGGCGCAATCTGAACTGTCTTTCCAGTCATCGACTTTCCTTTTAGCCCGATGATTTCCGCGTTTTCCGCATGTGTGTTTATTAATTCAATTTGGTAAATCTACATGCCCTTTTCCGTGTCAAAGTATGCCATGGTGTTTTCTGGTGGTGTTTTTAGGTCTAACATTGTGCCACTGTTAGGACCGGGACCGCTAGCACCCATACCTTCACCCACTCCTTTTTGTATTTGGTAAAACCACGGTAACGTGAAGGCTACGCTTGAAATGCTTAGAAAAATGAGTATGGCAATCAAGCCTCTTCTTTTTGAACCAACTACCCATTTGATTTTAGAGAAAACGTCTGTGACAAACATGAATAACGTTAAGCTGAAAAAGAGAATGTTGAGTAAAGAGAAAAACAGATACATTTCAGGATTGCTTATGCCTACGCCTTCATGTGCCCAATCTGCCGTTAAGAAAAATCCTTTTAACATCATCAACGGAGCCACTGGTGGATATGTAAAAAACAAGAATAATGGTATGGGAAGAATGTAAAATACTAATCCAATAAAAACGAAAAACAAGTCTTTTTTAATATGATATCTGTTATTGCGAAGCATGTACACGCCGAAGACTGTAACGATTGGGAGAAAGGAAAGAAGCGATAAGCTCGTGGAAGCATTTGCGAAAAATACCATAAATGGCAAAGTAGAAACTAGAATTAAAAAACCTAAATTTTTCCTGACACGAATTTCGGCTTCAGAGGGGCCTTATGGCATCCTTTTCAGCCTTAACCTCGGCATCTTTAGGCACCAATATCATCACATATATTTCTCTAAAAATGAAATAAAAAATTTTGAAATAATATAATAAAAAACGCACATTTTTGGTCGCCAGCTCCGCATCCTCAGGTTATCTTCTTTCCTTCATAGGGTACTTGCATATCCCTCTGTTATCAAATAGGTAGGTTAAACCATGTCCAAATGGAACCGACCAGTCTACGGTATCTGAGAAAAGAAAATAGGCGTTAAACCAGCAGGCAAAGCAACAGAATGCTTCTAAAACCGTTCAAGCTAAAGTGCGGGGGACGGGGTTCGAACCCGCGCAGGCCTTCGCCAGCAGGTCCTAAGCCTGCCTCCTTTGACCACTCGGACACCCCCGCTCAGGCGCTGTCTTATCTGAATACCCTGGTTCTCCTTTTTATTTTTTCTGATATCTTGAAAATTTAGATGTTCGGTCTTCGCCGTGTTTATTGTAGATTAGGATGGCTGAGCATGTTACTAGCAATGTTATGACAATGAATAATATCAATCTGGTGTAGTCTTTTCGCCACACTGCTACTATTTGTCTTGGTCCGTCAACGAATATTCTAACTGTCTTTGCGTCAATTGCAATGTCTGCTGGCCCTAGCCCTTCAAAATGGTCGAGGATGTCTTGAATTATGAGCCCAGATGCTGTATCCTCCACTCCTACCATCGCGTATGTTCCTTCATCGTACCATCCTGAGCCGTAGGCTTCGCCGAGTTCAGAATCCACTGAAACATAATACTTCATAGCTTGCGGGATTAAGGCGTTCAAAAGATCCATTCTCCACACCTCATTTTCTGGGTCGTACGCTCCGAATCCAGCGCAAAACTCCCAATAGCACCAGCTGATGTCTCTTTTTTCCGACTCTCTTGCAACGAAATAGGTCCACATGACTCTTGAGTTCATGTCAGCTTTGCTGTATGCTCCGAACTCCCCTAAGAATAGAGTTATGTTGCCGTGCTGCATGGCCCATTGAACAGCGATGTCCAGCTCGTTTGTGATTTGGCTCTGTTCAGTCTCATCTCCAACCCATTTTCTGCCCACTGGCGGAGAAGGATCCACCCATTCCGCTCCTTGATGCGTGAACTCGAAGGGAGTGTAAAAGTGAAAGGTCACTATGATGTTCTTGTCTTCAGCTGGTATCGTTAACCCTTCAAGGTTGTAAACACTGTTCCAGCCTGTTGGTCCCACAATTATCTTTCTCGTCGGATTAGTTTCTCTTATGATTTTCACAGCTTCCTCAATAAACTCGTTCCATACATCGTCTAATAAATTGCCATGAGGCTCATTAAGCAATTCAAAAAACAAATTTTCAGGATAGTCTTTGAAATTTTCAGAAATTTGGCGCCATAACCCCAGGAAACGGTTCTTGTGTTCATTGGGATTCTGCATTATTTCATCATAGTGTTGGATGTTGATTATTGTTACAAGATTTTGCTCCAGAGATCTGTTCACGACCCACTCAACTCTTTGTAGAAAGTTTTCATCAATTTTGTAAGGAGGCGAGGTCTCAGCGTGGCCTGACCATTTTATGGGGATTCGTACGGTGTCAAACCCCGCTTCTTTAATAATTCTAAAATACTCGTCTTCGATGTAGACTCCCCATTCGCCTTCGTTAGGAGCTTCCAAAGCGTTTCCAATGTTAACCCCTCTTCGCATCAACAGTTCCGAAGCATTCTCACCGATGCTATTTTGAAAAGTCCATTTTAAGCATCCGCAACTGGCTAGGTCAAGTCCTGCGAAACAAACAAGTAGCAAAATCAGGTTCAACGAATAAGTAAGAGACAAAATGTTTTTCCTGGACATATAATTAAGTTTTTTCACCGATTAACTTAAGATTTTTTGTTGATAAATCCTCAAACGTTCTTTGGGTATAGTAGCTCTTAAGAAAATGTTTTTGGAGCTTTTCGAATAGAAGCTCTGAAAGTTTTTGTTACCCATGTTGTCAGTTTCCTTTTTGTTGGAAAAACTCGGCTTTTTTGTCCAAAAATGGGAAAAATCTTCCTTTTCCGTTAGATTAGGCTTATATACGTTTTTTAGGAATTGTGTTCTCGATTAAAAATTCAGAGGATGGTTAAGATGGCAAAAAGGGTAGATGAAGTAGAATTTAACGAACAAATGTTTGCATACTTAATAAAGAAACTCCTTACGGAAAAAAGGAAAATCAGGCAGTATTAAGAATCCAAGGAGGGTTCCATAATGGAGAGAAGAGACCATTTAATAATTATTGCCGAGATACTTCGAATAGCCAAGAAAGGGGTAAAAAAGACCCATTTAGTCTATAAGGCTAACTTGAACCACGCTCTTCTTGAAAAATACCTCGAAAAATTAGAAAAACAAGGATTGATTTCTAGGAACACCGAATCTGAACGTAAAATTCAGACAACAGAAAGAGGCAGACAGTTCGTCGAAAAATTTCTCAACCTTCAGGCAGTTATACCTTTTTGACCCTAAACACTTTTATTATTAAGGATTTTTGATCAGTTATTCTTATGTCTATCTCTCCAATTAACTGACAATTTTGAAAGAGAGACTGTTGGTTATTATTTTTTTGTTTTATAACCGATTGTGTAATTCAAGCGCTCTTTTCGCGATTTTTTGCACAAGTATTGCAGGGTGAGTGACATATTTTTCGTGAATCCAAGCTAAAGCTTCCTTACATTTTTTCTGGTACAAAACATCCAGAAACAGGCGTGCTTTTGACTGATTGTAAGGAAGCGGATTTTTTAGAGCTGAAATAACAGATTCCAGAACCTGAGCACAATCCTCACTCATTTTTGGAAGAATTTCCTCTTCGCCAGACATAACAATGCACCCTATTAATTTATTTTTATCGTATTTGGCTATAAAGATTTCGATAAAGTGAAATTGCAGATAGACAATCTGACACCATGTACTGCGAGGGGACAAAAAAATGGTAAATCATTTAAGTATATTTGTCCTAAAAAAAGAAAATAGAGGATTGATATTATGTCTGAAAGGTCGTTAAAGGAGGTTGGTAAAGTAACTCACTATTTTACGAACATCAGCGTAGCTGTAATAGAATTAACTGGGCAACTCGCAGTTGGTGACAGAATCTTGTTTCAGGGGGCAACAACTAATTTCGAGCAGCCGGTGTCTTCGATGCAGATAGAACATAAAAACATAACTGAAGCAAAGACCGGTCAAAGCATAGGTCTTAAGGTATTAAACAGAGTTAGAGAAGGCGATATAGTATACAAGATAACATAAATTTACATTGATTGGCCCAAGCGCCTCAAAAAAATTAACGAATTGAATTAATCCCTGAATTGCAGCATTGGAAGTTGATGCTTGAACCCAAATAACCCTATAGTATGAGTTATCACGATTTAGTTTATTGAAAGAACCGAGAAACCATCCTAGATTTCCAGCTTAACATGTCTTCACATCTTGAGGTGACTGGTTGATGAGTGAAAATGGTATCTGTAAAATTACTGTGAAGACGAGATATTTTGGAAAACTGCGTGAACTTTTAGGCACTAGAACCGAAACACATATAGTTGAAAAAGGAGCAACTGTTGCAGATTTACTTCTAGACCATATACCGAACAAACACTTAAGCGTCTCGAAAATTTGGAAAGAAACCCTTTTTAGAACATTAAAGGGCGAGCACCTTCAAGAAAAGAACGGAACGCCCGTTCTGAAAAACTATCTAGTAATAATCAACGGTAAATCGGCAAAATTGAAAGACTGTTTAAAAGAAGGCGATGAAATAACCATCATGCCTCCCTTCGGCGGCGGGTAACTAAAAAGATTAGTGAGATATAACACATATAGTTGAAAAAGGAGCAACTGTTGCAGATTTACTTCTAGACCATATACCGAACAAACACTTAAGCGTCTCGAAAATTTGGAAAGAAACCCTTTTTAGAACATTAAAGGGCGAGCACCTTCAAGAAAAGAACGGAACGCCCGTTCTGAAAAACTATCTAGTAATAATCAACGGTAAATCGGCAAAATTGAAAGACTGTTTAAAAGAAGGCGATGAAATAACCATCATGCCTCCCTTCGGCGGCGGGTAACTAAAAAGATTAGCTGAGCATTGGTGAAGAAATTGAAGATCGGTATTAAGCAAAACCTCGACTCACTAGGTTCACTTATTCAGGAATTAAAAAAATCGTCCAACGAAATAGGTGCCATTACGATATTCGTTGGCGTTGTTCGTGGAATACGGGAAAATGAAAAGGTTGTTAGACTCGAATATGATGCGCATGAAGCCTTAGCTTCCCAGATAATAGAAAAAATCATCAACGAGCAAAAAACCAAACATGGCATAATAGACGTTGTTGTTGAACATAGAACCGGCTTGGTTATGGTTGGCGAAGACGTCATGTATGTTCTCGTAGCGTCCAAACATCGAAGGGAAGGGCGACAAGCACTTTCAGAAATTGTTGACCGAATCAAATTCGAGGTTCCAATATGGAAAAAGGAAATAACGGAAAAAGACAGTTATTGGGTTGAAAACGTTTAACTTCATAGTTGCGGAGTCATATCTCACTAATCTTTGTTCCAGCAGATGTTAAAAAACAGCTGTTTTTGCATAGATTAATAATCCTAGAGAACGATAATACACTTTAGAGCTGAATTATTAGCGGAGGAATACCCCGTAAATGAGTCTATCTCAACAAGAGCTGGAGCGTTACAGCCGCCAAATAATTATGAACAAATGGGGAAAAGAGGGGCAAATAAAACTGAAAAATTCTGCAGTTGCTGTCGTAGGACTCGGTGGATTAGGATCCATCTCATCAACTTTGTTAGCTGCTGTGGGTGTTGGAAAGCTCGTTTTAATTGATGGAGACAAATTGAGCCTCAGCGACTTGAACCGTCAAATCCTATATTCGTCTAAGGACATTGGGAAATTCAAAGTTGAGATTGCTAAAGAGAGGCTTACGGCTCTAAATCCAGAAGTAGAAATATCGGCTATAAATAAAGAAATTACGGTTGATAAAGTCTCAAGCATCGTTGGGAAGGTGGACATCGTGGTTGACGGGCTTGACAACTGGAAAACAAGATTCACAGTAAACGATTACTGCGTAAAAAGCCGTATTCCGTTCGTTCACGCAGGAGTCTCCCAGTTCTACGGCCAAATAACAAGTGTGCTGCCTGGCAAGGGACCATGCCTAAGATGCATCTTCCCAAAAGAACCAACTGAGACAGAGGTTAACCCAATCTTCAGTGGAACACCCTCAGCCTTAGCCTCTTTACAGGTCATGGAAGCCGTGAAATGTTTAATGGGAATCGGAAAACTGCTAGTTGGAAGAATGCTGTTCATAGACGAATATAGGATTT
>JAGTQS010000047.1:8900-13837 GCA_018397055.1 Candidatus Bathyarchaeota archaeon
AAACCCAAACTGCCCAACATGCAACAAAATTTGAGATCACTTAATAATGAATTCTGGTGCTCCGGCCGGGATTTGAACCCGGGTTTGTGGCTTTCTTCTGCGTTTTACAGGCATCGAGAGGCCACCATACTTGACCGGACTATACTACCGGAGCATTGAATTATACTACTCTTCTCTTGCGTTTCCGATATATAGCCATCCCGTCTTTCTCGCTGTAGCGGACGTACTCAAAGCCTGCTTCGATCAGTTTGCTCTCCTCAGCTAGGTTTCTGGCGTGGGCAACGTGCCATTCGTCGCTTTCAAAGTTGATTAGTTGAGTGTACATGTCAGTGTTCTCGAGGTTCTTGTGGCCTAGGAGCTGTTGCACCCACTTGATGTCTTTTGTTAGATGGTATTCCATGGTGGCTTTCCAATGGCGGGGGTGTGAAGCCGAATCTGTCTCAACCTGGGGTTTTGAAGGGTTGCCACTATTCTACGCCGTTGTTTGTAGAAGTTCCGCCGGATCGTGTGGGGTGTGGTACTGAATACGAGGTCGTTTGTTCTGGGCAACGCGTTTATCATGGCTATTGTCTTGGCTGGAACTTTGACGACTCTGGCTCGGCTGCCCTTAACCGGATGGTTGATTCGCATGGTGCACGATTTCTCATCGACGTCGGTCCATTGCAGTTTTGTAGCTTCCGCGGTTCTGGCAACCGTGTCTTTCAACACTTGGAGAAACGTGGCCGTCTTTTTTCCGTAGCCCGCGATGAGTTGATCGATTTCCTCCTCTGTTGGGATGAATGGCATTTTACGTTCCACTCTCGTTTTCGGCGGTTCCCATGGAAGGTTAAAGGCCCCGGCGAAGCTCTTGTAGGTTGCAATGAACACGCGTTTATTGCTGTCGGTCCAGCTGCTTTTTGCGAGGACGGTGGATATGCTATCTGGCTCCATGAGGTTGGCGCCTTTCTTGATCAGCGTATTAAGTCGGATCACTCGCTGCTGGATAGTGGATTCAGCGAGTCCACGCTTTTTCTCTTGCCATGCGTACTCTAAGATTTTCGATGTGCTCTCCCGCTGAGCCTCTGCTACTCGGTTTTCTACTGTGGCCAAGTTTTTCATTGCTCCGTCCGCAACGCATACTCGGCGCTTTAATGTTTGCTGTTTCCCCTTTTTATTTTTTAGTTCAGAATCTGGAGAAGGGCTGAAGCGGAAGCCACAGTCCCGGCATAGGTAGCGTTGAGTCACGCCTGCCTCGGTTCTCCGCAGCCCATCACGCCAGACCCTCACAGACCTACACTCGGGGCAGCGATTGGAAGGTTGATGCAACTGGGTTTGGTGTCCCAACTCCCCGTCTTTTAAGCCGCTTTTTTCATTCTTGTCTCGAAAGGAAACGTGGGAGTCAACCAGTTTCCCGCTACCCATTACTTATTTTTCCTCGAACAAGTCGCATGGCATGCTGAATTTTTCAACACCCAAGAACGATTGGAGTCTGCTACAGAACGGCCGTTTGTCCAGTTTTGTTAGGTGCTTGCAGCGTCGACAGTTTGGTTCTTGCACTACGGGAACAGATCTTTTTTCTTGCACTACGGAATCCTTGGGTCTATGGCCCTTGCCGAGATATCGTTGCTTGATCTCATCTCCATCGCGATAAACCCTGTAGAGATAACAGGTCTCCGAGTCCTTGGGGTAGGGCCCGTAAACCCGGCCCCTCTTGACGCTCCATTTCTTAACAGCGATTATCGTCATTTTTGCACTAAACCCTCCTTACGTTTCGCCATTCGCTATTATTCTCAGCTCAAGAACTTTCGACAGAAAAAGCGTGGTTCTACGGTCAAAACGGTACTTCCCTAAGAACTCCCTCGTCTTGGAAGGCATGTAATGAAGAAGGCAGTGATACACGCAGGCGCGGACCACTAGATGTGGTTTGATGTCAACTTTGATGATTTGCAAGAACGCCGAGGTTAGTCTTACAAGTCGTCCTACTTCGTTTGCAAGGATAGGGTCGCTGTTCACGTCATGGTTTAAGCCTAGACTTTTCATCAATTGAGACGCGTAGGCAAGCATCCTCATAGTTAAGGGTGAGTCTAGGGTCAACGTCACGGGATGCTTCAAACACATCACCTCTATAAGAGAAGTATACATATTAATTGCATAATACACCCCCAGACCCTCCCAGAACATACATTATACTCTTATTAGTGCCGGTTTTAACGGACTTTTTCTGCGCGTATATTTAGGGCTGGGAGAGAAAAGGCAGAAACAGGCTTCTTTCGTTTGTGTTAACGCCCATTAACACAAATCCTTTAGGACATGTATATTTAGGCTGAAATTTTTTTGAACAATGAAGGCTGCGATATATAGAAGGCTTTTTCAGGCTTCTTTCAGGCAAAGAAGCCAAGGCCACTGTTGGAAAAACTATCTACATGCAGATACTTTCCAAGCCTCATGGCACCTTAGGGGCACAGGATCCGGCTGTCGGCAAATAGCCAGCAAAGTCACACCTCCTTTCCGATGCTAGGAAATAACGGAACTAATGTTTTGAGGTAGCAACCTTTCAAATCTTGATGTTTCTCAAGAGATTTGCTGTCATTATTTCTTCGTTGTTGGGCGTCTTAACGAAAGCAGGAACGTTCCTTTGCTTTGTCGCTTTATATGATACGAAAAGCCATTCCCCAATATCCAGATCAGTTGTTCTTTCAAGTAGATCGTAGCTTAGGCTGAAAGCATCTGCGATAACCATTCTGTCATAGAATCGAGGAAGAACGCTGACGAAGTAGCTGTGAAGCTGCTGCAAGGCGTTCACGTTCAGATGCGCAACTCTCTGGCTGCAGATCCAACAGTTAGCCCGATACTTTCTCCCCTGACGCAGCAGAGCCTCGACAGATGTATTCGATTGATCTGTGAAATCCTCTTTTCTGGTCCTATCGGGAATGAACTCTTGAGCCTCGTCGAGAATGGTCAATACTGTTCTTCCAACACCCCTGGTCTTCTTTAGCCATAGTAACCGCGTGATGAAACGGCTGACGACCTGACGGGCAATGTTTGGATCTGGAACGTAAACGATATTAATGCCCCCAAAGCCTTCAGTAGCTACCTTGGTAGCAAGCCACTCCGCATTCCTGATCATGCCTTTAGCTCTTTCCCATCCTTTAGTCGGAGCCTCTCCTTCTAAGATCGTCATTACGCTCTGAATATCCTTAACTGTACCAGACATTGAGTGAACGGATGCCGCGAATTCTCGTAGAATCTCTTCAAGCTCTGCCCTCGCCTCAGCGTTTTTGGCAATCTCTTCCAACGGGGTCGTGTCATCAAACCCCCTTATCAAAACAAAACGGTTCAACTTGTTAAACGCGACGGTTGCCTGAATCGATTCCTTCTCTCTTCTCCTTGCTATTCCCCCGAAGAGCTCCAGTAACAGGCCCATGTCGAGAGGCACCGGCTCCAACGGATAAGAAAGCGACAATCTCTGAACCATCCCGCCATCCACTAGCTTCTGAATCGCACCAGCGATGAGCTGCTTGTCAAGTTTCTCCTCTAATGTTTCCGGGATTGCCTGTGAATCCATGATCCTGTTCACATCTTGGCCAAAGTCTTCGGTTGAGAACAACCTTGGAGCAAGATCCAGCAGGTGGATAAGGTATTCCCCAGCAACATCAAATATGACAACGGATAAGTCCGATATCTTGCCAAGCGACTTTCTCAATAAGTATGAGGTCAGGTTCGACTTTCCACATCCTGTAAACCCGAATATCCCCGTGTGGTACCGCACCATCTCACTAATCTTAACTGTTAAGGGCAGATCAAAGCCAATAAGCGAGCCGACCTCAACCCCGTCTTCGACGCACAGGAAGTCTTTAACAGTCTGCCTTGAAAGAATGTGAACCTCGCTTCCAACCAGCGGCGTCAGATTTGACCTCTCAAAGACGAGCCCGTCATCTCTTACGTCCAATCGATAATTGGTGGGAACCGCAACAACATCAATCCATGTTTCTTCGCTTGCCTTCCAGCTACTGTCAATGGTTTCCAAGAATTCTTTCCTGATCACCTTGGGCACGGATATGTCCATTCCAAGCATCTGATAATGCATTGGGCGTACACCAACAACCTCGTAGATGATGAAGGTTTCCCTTTTACCAGTCGGCCTTCTGAACGCAATAAAGTTGGGTTCATGCAGCTTATCTAGAACACTTAGGCTGAACCTCGCCTCCGCCACGGCAACCTGACTTGTAACCGTTACCTCGCCCTCTCTCATACGGGAAGTTCTGGTTGTCGTCCGGTGGGCTCTCAAACGTGCAGAAAAACCGCCATTCATGTCGTCGAAAACGCCGCTCAAACTACATTTCCTCCGAAACAGCTTTCTCCCTTGCTCCTTCAGTCTCTCGCCTTATGTCCCTAAATCTACGCGCTATCGTGAAAATTTTTTGCTTCCTGGATAGAGTTCCCAACTCCAAGTCTGCGACGCCCCTTAGTAAGCCTTTCATCATCTTAACCTCATTTTTAACAGCCTTATCAGCCAAGTACAGCAGTTGGTTATGACCGATTGCTTCCATGATCTCGGGATTGTCGCACTTCGACAGCAGACAAAGAATAAATGTGTCAAGTGGGTTCTCATCCTTCCCTTCCCAGTAAGGACGGATCACAGTCTTTCTGCCCCTTTCAAGAACAGTTATCTCGGAATCAAATCCGTTATCAACCTCAGGAATATGAAACCTGTCATACAAGAACGTTGGTGACCTTACAGCCGAATCGGACTTGAACTGCCTAAGCTGGAAGTAGCCTTTAACGAACTGCCTCTCCATAGAAAACAGACATTGGCTGACGCCATTAGAGGCGGGATATGAATGTTTTTGTCTTCGTGCCGCCTTCTTATCTTGTGGTGGCGTTAGGTGATGTGATCGCTGGGTGGTGGGGGTCATACCCCGTTCCTAGAAACAGGGTCTGAGCCTCCTATCCGCTTA
>JAGTQS010000001.1 GCA_018397055.1 Candidatus Bathyarchaeota archaeon
CACAGTCAGCTCCAGATGCAGGTACGCGGCGATGGAGGTCCTCAAGTCCTTCGTTGAGCTGGTTGCTAAGTTCGCCCAAAAAGTCAGAAACCCCGACGAAATCCTACAGCTTACCCTGTCAGACCTCAAAGGCCTAAAAACCCTATACCAGATGGAGATAACCTAAAATTTGCCAAAGTTTAGTGAATGAGTTAAAGACTACATTTAAATATCGACGAAATCTTTGATAGCTTAATCTTAAAAGTGGAAAAAAATGAATAACGTCGTTGTTGAAACAAAAAACCTTGTTAAGACATTTGGGGATATAAAGGCTCTTAATGGATTAAGCTTCACGGTTACGCAAGGAGAAATTTTTGGGCTTATAGGTCCCAACGGCGCTGGGAAAACAACAACTTTAAGAATTTTAGCCACGCTCATTAAGCCTTCTTCGGGTTATGCCAAAATTTTCGGTTATGATGTGGAGAAAAACCCTTCTGAAGTTCGAAGGATAATTAGCTACCTTCCTGAAGAGGCTGGTGCCTACAAAAACCTTTCAGGGTTCGAGTACTTCGAGTTCATGGCGAACTTTTATCACCAAAGCCCACAGGAAGGCAGAGCAGCCGTTGAGGAAGCTGCAAAGATTTCAGGGCTAGGTGAAAGACTGAAAGACAGGGTGAAAACTTACAGTAAGGGAATGAACCGAAGGTTGCTACTGGCTAGGGCTTTGATGATGAAGCCTAAGCTCGCAATTCTGGATGAGCCAACAAGCGGCTTAGACGTTGTTCACGCTTTCCACGTCAGACGCATCATTCAGGAATACACGAAAACTCACGGCGTAACTGTTCTTCTCTCAAGCCACAACATGCTGGAGGTTGAGTTCCTTTGTAACCAAGTGGCTTTGGTAAATGAGGGAAAAGTCATTAGCCAAGGCAGCCCGCATGAGCTAAAATCTCATTACAGCGTCAACAACCTTGAAGACGTATTTATGGAGGCGACGAAACTTGGTTAAAGGGCTAAGCAACCTTATTAGCAAGGAGATAAAGGAGCTTCTTCGAGACCCAAAAATCTTGCTAGGCATGGTCTTGATGCCGCTTATTACATTTCCTTTAATGGGCGCAGCTATGAACATTTCAACAAGCACCCTTGAAGAGTCAACGAGGAACGTTTCAGTTATGATTATGAACCTTGACAAAGGACCACTGGCTGAAAGCCTTTTGCTTATACTTCAAAGTATGAATGCCACCATAATTGAAACTGGCTCTTCCACGGTTGAGGATGCTTTGGTCGACCTTTCACAAAACAACACAACAACTTTGGTCGTTATCCCTCAAGGCTTCAGTCAAAACCTCACCCTTGGTCTTAGAGCAAAAATAATTGTTTACTCAGTTTTTGAAAGTTTAAGTCTCGCTGAGGGAATCAGGTCGTCCGCGGTTGAGGTGCCGATTAATCTGTACAAAAACGCTCTTGTCACTCAAGCAATCAGGCAAGCCTTTCCAGACAGAGATCCGTTAGCCGTTCTCGACCCAATTTCAATCAGCAACGTTGCAGTTGTTAAAGGAAAAATAGTCAACGTTTCATCAGACATCCTCAGAAGCCTCTTCATGTCTCAGTCGCTTGGGTTCCCATTGGTCATAATGTTGCTTCTTATTTCTGCAATGCAAATAGCAGCAACCTCAATTTCCATCGAAAAAGAGGAAAAAACCCTTGAAACCTTGTTGACGGTACCAATCAGCAGACTTGGCATACTGACAGGGAAACTAGCAGGTTCAGTTGTCGTCGCAGCTGCTGGCGCAATAGCCTCGATGGTTGGAGTTAACTATTACATTAATTCTTTTAACGAGATGATTCCAACTCAGAACATCAGCCTAGAAGATTTGGGGTTATCTATGACTCCTCTTTCTTACGGTCTCCTAGGCGTGATGATTTTTGTCACAATAGTTTCAGCCTTGGCTCTTGCCATCATCGTAGCTGCATTTTCAGAAAACGTGAGGAGCGCCCAAGCGCTTGTTGGACCATTAAACTTCATCTTCATTTTTCCCTCATTGATTCTGATGTTTGCGGACATCCAGATGCTTCCTTACCCTATTCAGATTGTGTTGTACGCCATCCCGTACACGCATTCAATCATAGCCACTAAAGCTGCGTTCTTAGGTGACTACTTCACAATGCTGGTAAGCATAGCCTACGTCTCAGCGTTCACCATTGCTGTCCTGTACATAGCTGCAAGAATTTTCACAACAGAAAAAATCGTAACCGCCAGAATATCGTTCAAAAAACTTAAAATAAGAAAACCTTAAAGTCACCAATTTTTTGAACCGAGAGCCACATAAGTGTGTGCAGATAATTTACTACGTGAAACAATTTGGAGGATTGCGGTTATGAAACTGTCCTTCACAACGCTTGGGTGTCCAAGGTGGACGCTTAAGCAGATAGTGGAAAATGCTGCTAGGATGGGGTATGATGCGGTTGACTTCCGAGGCTTACTTGAAGACATAGACATCAGCCGAAGACCTGAATTCACAACAGACATAAAAAAGACCCGGAAGATGTTCAGAGACTATGGTGTAGCGGTCTCAGCGGTTTCGGTTTCCGCAAGTTTTGCAGTTGTCGACGAGGCGAAAAAAGAAAAACAGTTCGACGAGGCAAAAAGAAACCTAGAAGTGGCACATAAACTGGACGCCCACATATTGCGGATTTACGGCGGACAAATCCCCGAGGGCTACACCGTGAAAACCATAATGCCCATTCTTGTCGAAAACTTGCGCAGAATTGGAGATACAGCTGAAGGATACGACGTTACTTTGGCTTTAGAAACCCATGACGCATGGACAAACTCAGAGGTTCTCGCACAAGTAATTTCGTTGACCAATCATCCGTATGTTCGGGTCCTGTGGGATCTTCATCACCCATACCGGGTCAACGGCGAACAGCCAGAAGTCACGTATGCAAACATTGGGCAATACACAGTAGCCACGCACGTTAAAGACTCGGTTCTTGACAAAAACGGGAAACCCTGCTACACGCTTCTCGGCGAGGGCACTGTACCAATAAAAAGAATGCTTGAACTTCTCGTTCAAGGCGGATACCGAGGCTACGCAACGCTGGAATGGGAAAAAAGGTGGATACCTGAACTTGCAGAACCAGAAACCGTCTTCCCACAATACGTCCAGAAAATGCGCGAATGGACGAAATAACAAAAGTCACGACGACGAATTTCAATTTCCACAAACATTTAAGAAGTGACATAGTTTTCTTTTTACATTATTCAGCCATAAATCACCCATGTAATTAATAGACGTACGCTTGAGTCTCCCTAAAAAATTGATTGGCGCCGGGGATGGGATTCGAACCCATGCGGCCCGCGGGGGCCACAGGCTCTCAAGGCCTGCGCTATATCCACTCAGCCACCCCGGCTTTATTGGGCGTTCAATGTTTGTTTGTAGATTATTCGGGTTTTCGGTTTATTTGAACCTTTTTGCTGCTGGAAAGGTTAAAATATTTTTTCGTTGTGGTAGTTGTCAAGCATGTTGTTTGCGGAGGCTTTCTGGTTGAAGCTTTTGCTTGACGAGATGTACGCTGGGCTTAAGGAGTACTTTGAAACTTTAGGATGGGAGGCTGTGACAGTTCAGGATGTGGGGCTTCAGGGAGCTAAAGACAGGGAAGTTGTGGATTACGCCAGAAAAAATAATCTTTTACTTGTCACTCAGGACCAGAAGTCAGCTGACCTTGCTGACCTTTTAAACGTGAAGTGCGTGTTGATCTCGAACTCTTTGATTGCAAAGATTGCGGACGAAAAAATCCGAAGTAAATACCCTGATCTTAAACGTAACAAGCAGTAGTGCTTACGTTTAATCAGGTTTTTTGCCTGTTAACCTTTCCACTAGAAAGTCCTCATACGCCGAAAGGTCCTTCCACTCGACGGCACAGTTAACACGCCTAGCTTTATCATCCATCAAGGTGTAGCCATCGTCAGTCACGCGGATGCCAAGTTCCTGCATCTCAAGCAGTTCCTCGGAGAAGGCTAGGTAAACCGCAACCGTGTCGAAAAGAATCGTGCTTTGATTCTCAAATTGTTGCGTGTCGCCACGTTTTTTCAGCCAAATTCTGTAATTTTCCATCAAAGCCTGAACAAGCGGTTCACTGCAATCTCTGACAGCGCGGTATTTTTCGCCTTTAAGCCTAACGAAGCCGCAGGTGTCAAGTGGAGTAATCGTTATTGGCCAAGAAGCCTCAAAAACCTTCTGTAAAGCCTTCGCGTCTGCGCGAACGTTGTATTCGGCTATTAAGCCTCCTTCTTTGCCGTTGTATCCCCACGGGCTTTTACGTAGACATCCATGCATTCCGACAAATCTCGCTTTCCGAGCTATTCTCGGCTCCCTTTCAATAGCCGCTTTAATGTTGGGAACAGGGCCAACGCACACCAACGTTACAGGCCTTGGTGAATCCATTATTGCGTTAACTATGGCTTCCACGCCGTCTTGGTAGACTCTGCCTTTATAGGATGCCAGTTGGTAGTCTTCGACCCATTCCTGTTGGGGACCAACATCGTCGCTTAGGTGAATCCCAACTCCAACTGGAACGTCTGTTCTTCCAGCGGTTTCCAGCATCTTCGCAATGATCTTAGCTCTGTAAGTCGTGTTCCCTGTGTCGGAAACAGCAAGCTTAACATCAAGCTCAGGAGACTTCAGCAGCATCGTCAGCGCCCAAGTGTCATCTATGTCGCCTCCAATGTCAGTGTCAAAGATAACGGGAACCCTTTTTCCATAGCCGTGCTTCATATTGCGAAACCTCCACCGGCCTTTTTTAATCTGTATTTTCAAAATTTTTTATGGATACGCAGGTTTAACGGTTTTACAAGTTTTTGACGATTCTTCAGCTGCCTCCATGATGGCGATGACCCGTCTTGCTTCTTCAGGCTTAACCAGTAGTTCTGCTCCACGTAACAGGTGGTCAGCAATATTTCTATAGTATGCTGAGTGTTCGCCTTTCCTAAATTGGACTTGCGTTTCAACAGGTTTATTGTTGCTGTAAGTAACCATGTGGAAGTATTGTTGTTCATGCACCGACGTGATTCCGCCCTTAGTTCCTAAGATCCTCCAACGAGGCTTGCCTATGCTGGCCAAGCTGGACAGCTGAACATCTGCGACAGCGCCATTTTCAAAGCGGATTAAGGCTTCCACTTGATCTTCGTTTGTAACGTCCATCCATACAAGTTTATGGAAGCAGCCTGTGACTCCGACGATTCTGCTTGGAACGATGTTGAGAATCCAGTCCAGCAAATGCGCCCCCCAATCGTAGAAGGCTCCTCCCGAAATCTTCTTGTTTGAACGCCACCATGTCCCAGGATGACCGTACCCTCCCATAAAAGATTCCACGTGAAAGACTTGCCCTATTAAATCTTGGTTTATTGTTTCCTTTAACGCAAGAAAGTCGCCGTCGAGCCTTCTGTTGTGAAAAACTGTAAGCATCAGCTTCCTCTTTTTCGCCTCGTTAATCATCGCAGTGGCTTCAGAGGTTGTTATGCACATTGGCTTCTCGGCAATAACGTGTTTTCCAGCCTTCAAACATTGCAGAGCTAATTCAGCATGAGTGTTATGTGGCGTAACAACGGTCACAAGGTCGAACTCCGCGTCGTCAAGCATCTTGCCCAAATCCTCGTACGTCTTTATTTTTGGGAACTCCTTTCTCGCAGCCTCAGTTCTTTTCGGATCAGCATCGCAGACAGCAACAAGCTCAAGTCCCTCTGTTGCCTTTATCTGGTCGCAGTGTGCTTTACCCATATTGAAAGCAGGACCGTACCCTATCACAGCGCATTTAATTTTATTTTTATTTGCTGTTTTATCGTTCATTTCGATTCCAGCCTTCGCTTTGTTAAGATTTAGAATCCTTTTCGTCTTTTAAGCCTTCTTAACGAAACAAGTTTAAGCCACGACACTAAACCTTTTCACGTGTAACATTAAGGCAACAGAGATGAATCTGTATTGAAGTGCCAATATTGTGGCAAAAATGTAGATCTTCCTTTCAGATGCTCATTCTGCGGCATGTACCACTGTGAAGAACATAGACTACCAGAAAACCACAACTGCCCAGAACTTTGGAAAGCCACACTTCTCAAGCCAAGCGAAAAAGAAAAGATCAGCAGACCACTTCATGAAGAACGCCCTTCTGAAAGCGTGAGGCAACCAGCAGTTCAATATCCCTTTAGGATAAAAAAAGAAGGCTGGATCAGCAGCGCAGAGTTAGCACACCTAACGATAGGAGCACTAATTGTCATGGCTGTGGGACTTGCGTGGAACAGCGTCGGATTAGAATGGATTTTCAAAATCTTCTCAGATCCAATTGGCACCCTAGTTTCCGCTGCGATTTTCACATTTATCTTTTTATCACATGAACTTGCACACAAGGCTGTTGCTAAACGCTATGGGCTCTGGGCCGAGTTCCGCATCAACCCTCTTGGAGCAGCGTTCACAATAATGACGATAGCTGTGCCTTTAATCAAAATTATTTCTCCAGGTGCTGTGATTATTGCAGGCGCAGCAGACAGAAAAATCATTGGACTCTCAGCCCTCGCAGGACCTTTAACAAGCATCGGGCTTACCGTAGTATTCTTGTTTTTCGCGTTTCTTTTTCCTGGGGGCTCAAATGCTTTGCTTTTGAACAGTGCAGCCCTTGCCATCTGGATTGCAGTTCTCAACCTTGTTCCCTTCGGACTTTTTGATGGAGCAAAGGTTTTTTGGTGGAATAAAACTGCTTGGGCAACAAGCTTTGCGGTCGCTGTCGCTTTGATGCTTTTTACTATGTTAATTCAGACTTAGGCTTAAACCAAAAATGTAGTAAGGGTTTCTGTTTCTATGGCAATAGAACATCTAAAAAGGATTATGTCAGATTAGTTCAATGCTTATGAAGACTTCTTCTGGAACCCGCATTCTCATGACTCGACGCATAACTCTTTCCTCTGCGTCGATGTCCATTAAGCGTTTATGAATACGCAGTTCCCACTTGTCCCACGTCTTGGTTCCTTCGCCGCATGGACTTTTCATAACTGGCACACGGAGCTTCTTTGTCGGCAAGGGAATGGGTCCGTTAGCTTTCACGCCGCTTTTCTGGGCTATGGTTCTAAGTTCTTCGCATACGCTTTCAAGCTTCTCGTAATCTGTGCTTGTCAGTTTTATCCTAGCTTTTCTTACCATGCCCAGTTCACGTCGATTTTGGAAACTTTCCAAACAGTATTATTTAAACGCTTTTCTTTCATTAGCAAAAAATAGGTTAAACTCGCCTTTCACGGTTCAGTCTTTTAGTCTGCCACGAATAACTGCGTAACCTAGGCGACTCGCCGAAGCCACAGGCGGAGCATCTTTTTTGCCTAATATGGTATGATCTTCTGCCGCAGCGTCTGCAGCGAATGTGAACGGTTTTTCCCATTCGTTTACCAAAAGATGGAGTGCCTTTACCCATAAACTATTTCACCTCGGCGGCGGAGATATCATGACGACATTATCTCCTCTGACTATTATTAGACCTAGCTCGTCGGTTTTGTCCTTGTCAGTTACGTCTTCGGCTTTTTCCAAAACAAGGTTAAGGTGTTGGTCGAATCCTCGAAGTAGCCCCCTTATTCTTTTACCTCCCCTAAGCATGATTAAAACTGTTTTGCCGAGGTTCTCCTCAAGAATCTTATCTGTCATTTGCATTTTTTCCGCCATTGCTATCAACGTTCCTTGAGCTTTCGATTCTTTCGTTTGTGTATGAAGGCTTGCAGATTTATATGTGTTGCTGTCAAAATTCTAAGATTATGTCTACATCAACACGTAGGGTTCCATTAAGAAAGGACGGCCGAAAACAGTTCCTAGAAAAGGTTTCTTCAAATCTTGGGCTAAACATCGAATCCTTCTTTGGCTCAAAACCACAAGTCGAGGTGACTGAAACCTCGAAAGGCAAAATTTACGTTGTTAATGGACGCCCCATTTTTGCTGAATTCGAAAACGACTTGTTTCCCACATTATCTTTTGAACAATACGTTTCACGCCTGCCAAAGGTTGTTGTGGACATGGGTGCAGTGCTATATATCTGCAACGGCGCCGACGTGATGGGGCCTGGCATTGTTGGCATTCAAGGGGAATTTGCGCCGAAAAGCGTAGTTACAGTTGTGGATGTCAAAAACAAGAAGCCTATAGCTATTGCGAAGTCTGTCTTTGACTCTAAGACGGCTTTAATAATCAAAAAAGGCAAGTTATTTGAGAACATGCATTTTGTGGGAGACGAAATTTGGACAGTTAGCAAAGAAATTGAGGGCAAACAAAAGAGTTAAGACACTTCTGTGCTATCTTACTTTTATATGATATGAAGAGTTTTGAGGGGTAGATTTTGGCCAGTGTGAATTTGGGCAAAGTCATAGAAAAAATAGTAGGCAGAGTCAAAAAAGAAGAAGAACAGCACAGAGAGGAAACAATGCCTGAAACTGCGGCTGAACCGACACCTGAACATGCTCCTGTTCAAACGGCGTTACAAGCTAAACCGGTTTACATAAAATCCACAATTTTGGACTCGTTGGAGGAACTTGAAAATATTATGGCTGAACTTGAATCTGGCAACATCGTCATAGTTCGGTTAACGCCCCTTTTTGATGTGGACCTTGATGACGTTAGGCGTGCAGTAAGAAAATTGAAGAAAGTCGCACAAAAAATTGACGGCGACATTGCCAGCTTGGGTGAAGACCGCATTGTCGTAACTCCCTCCAATATAAAAGTGTGGAGAGACAAAAGCTAACAGGTCTAGTTGGGAAAAGGAGCTTAGTGAAGCCGAATAGTTTCCAGAACGTCTGGTGCTGTGGCGTTAATTTTGTATCTTGTGCGCAGGTAATCAGCCAGCCCAAGGCATTTGGATTTTTCTCCGTGGCACACGATGACGTTCTCAGGTTTTGATGCCAGTTTACGGATGTATCCGATTATTTGTCTTCTGTCAGAGTGTCCGGAAAACCCGTCAACCGTTTGAACTTCGAGATTGCATTTAATAACCTTGATTTTTCCTTCGGAGTTGAAAACTGAGACTTCAGGCACCTTTTTCTGTACTCGTCTGCCTAGTGTTCCTTCAATTTGGTAGCTTACAAAGATTATTGTGTTCCGACTGTCCTCGGCTAACTGCTGGAAATAATCGATTATAGGTCCGCCTTCAAGCATTCCAGCTGTCGCAACGATGATGCTGGGTTCGCCATTAATTATGTCCTGTCTGGCGCTTGGATGTTCAACAACGGTGAAGTAGTCGGACTCAAACGGGTTTACACCTTCGTTAAGTATGCTGTTTCTAACCTCTCTGGACAAATACTCGGGATGCGCGGTGTGGATAGCCGTCGCTTCAGAAATCATTCCTTCTATGAAGACTGGCGCTTCCTTCATCATTCCTCTTTTCATGTACTCGTCTAAAATAAGCATGATCTCCTGAGCCCTGCCAACAGCGGGAACGGGAATCAGAACCTTTCCACTTCGGGTAAGAGTTTCGTTAATTATTTGTGTAAGCCTTTGTTCAGCCTCTTCCCTCGCCGGCATGATGTCAGTCGGTCCGCTGTACGTCGCCTCGGTGATGATTGTTTCAACCCTTGGAAAATCTCGGGCAGCGGCTTCCAGCAACATTGTTTTGCCAAACTTGAAGTCGCCAGTGTAGACTATGTTGTGGTAGCCCTCGCCCATGTGAAGGTGAACTATAGAAGAGCCGAGAATGTGCCCAGCATTATGTAAGGTCAGTCTGATGTCAGGAGCGATGTCTGTAACCACGCCGAACCTTAAGGGCACGGTGTGTAGTACACTTTCCCTCACATCTTTTTGGTCATAAAACAACGGCAAACCCTGTTTTGACATGACATCAAGATAGTCAAGCTGAAGAAGCGTCATGAGACTTAAATTCGGCACAGAACAATATACGGGTCCGTCAAATCCATACTTAAAAAGGAAAGGCAGGAACCCGCAGTGGTCTAGATGAGCGTGGCTTATGACAACAGCGTCTAAGGTTGAAGGGTCGAATTGGGCAACGTCAAACCTTGGAAAAACCTCGAAAGGCTTTGTGGAACCAGGATTTATGCCGCAGTCAATTAGAACTTGGCTTTCTCTTGTCTCCACAAGAATTGCTGAACGGCCAACTTCTCTGGCAGCGCCCAGCATCGTTATTCTGACGTCTCCAACCTCGTGTAGTAATGGTCTATAGATCCTTTCACCGACGTTTCGGAGAATCCTCTCTCTTTCCTTGCTTCCTGAATAGAGCGAGTGTCTTACGTGAGCAATGATTTTTGACGGTTTTGGCGGACTTCTCAGAACTCGAGGAATCCAACGTGTTTTAACCACGATTTCGTTGAGTGTTGAGCCGTCCTTTCCAATCACCAGACCAGGCTTTTTAGCTTCAATGATAACTTCGCCGACAGTTGGGTCGAACAGAACGTTTGTGACTTCGGCTTCTTGGGTAACTATTTCTGTAATTGTTTTTTGGGCTTCAGGCTCAGCCATCCTCACAGAAGGGTCAGATCTGATGACTATTCTTTTTTTGATGAGGTTGACAATTTCCGTGATAGCCTTACTTTGGGTTACTCGTATTTCGGGTTTTTTGGTGTAAATGGCTAAAGAGGGACCCTCAAATTCAATACGTGTAAGTTCTGCTTCTTTCGGAAGATGCTCAAAGATAGTTCTTCGGATCATATCCTTGTCTTTTTCTGTTGAGGCCACTTTCTTTCATCTCGTTTTTATTTTCATCTAATTCTGTTTCAAAATCGTTCTTTTTTCTTCATCATTCAATTCTCGATAACCGTTCATGTCAATTATAGAGACATCAAAGCTGTCTCCACTGGCAACATTACGTTTAATTGCTGATTTAATTGACATAACAACGATCTCTAAAATTTCTTGCAATGGTAAACCTTCCCGAAATCTTTCGTCCAGAACGCCGTAAGCCACTGGTGAACCTGATCCCGTCGCAACATACTTTTCCTCAGTTACGCTGCCGAATGGATCTATCATGAACAAGTGAGAACCTGAACTGTCAACTCCCCCTATGATTATTCGCGCTAAAAATGGAGATAGACGGTTTGAGAAAAACATGTTTGCCACGAGACGCGCTGCTGTACTCACTGGAATGGGAGACTTTCTCTGCAGACGATATATTCTTGCATTTGCTTTGAGGATTTCAACCGTCCGCTGCGCATCCGCAACTAGGCCTGAAATCGTCATGGCTAAGTGGTTGTCTATCTTGTAGACTTTTTTTCCTTTTTTGTGGACAACAAGTGAGCCGGCTGTCACCCTCGTGTCTGAAGCAAGCACAACACCATCAGTGCTTATAGCTCCAACGGTCGTTGTTCCTTTTAATGCCATTCCATCATTTAATATATGCATTCCTAATTTCTCCGAAAACATGTTAGCGCAAGCTTCTCGATGGTGAATCTAATAAGAGAGGAGTAAGTGCTTGAGTTTATCATAATAATGTTATGGTTAAATTTAAATCGTTCGGATTTTGGATTCATCCCAGAAGCTTCATTATGTCTTTTAAATCAAGAAGACTTAAATTAGATGGGTTGTATCTCTTAAATGCTTGAATGGAAGGACACTTATTGAGTCTAAACCTTCATCGCATGCAGCTTCCACGAGAGGTAATCGTTGGCAACGGAAGTATTCAACTAATCGGTGACGTCTGTAAAAACTTGGGATTTAACCGAAAAGCTTTGATTATCACGGGCAGAATTACTGTGAAAGCTGCAGCGCAAAGGGTAGGTGATATACTTAAGGATGAAGGGCTAAAGGTTGATTGCCATGTAGTTTCATCGGATGTTCCCACATTAGACGACGTTTGGCAAGCTGAAAAAGCCATTGAAGCCTTGAAGCCTCAAGTTGTTTTTGGAGTTGGAGGCGGAACAAAAATAGATATTGCAAAGCTAAGTTCAGCACATAAAGGAGTACTGTTCATAAGTGTCCCAACATCAGCCTCACACGACGGAATGGCAAGCCCATTCGCCTCGATTAAAGGACTGAAAAAGCCTTCCTCGATCTTGGCGCAGTCTCCAATAGCGGTTGTCGCCGACACATCAGTCATAATTAATGTCCCCTACCGTTTTATTGCGAGCGGATGTGGGGACGTAATATCGAAGTTCGTTTCAACCCAAGACTGGAAACTGGCCCATGAAAAAAAGAATGAATATTATGCGCAATACGCAGCGAGCCTAGCTTTAATGAGTGCGCAACACATAGTTGAGAACGTTGACTTTATCAAGCCAGGATCTGAAGAAGGGTTAAGGGTTTTGCTTGAGGCCCTCGTAAGCTGTGGAGTAGCCATGTGCATAGCGGGAACAAGTAAACCTTGCAGTGGCTCGGAACATCTCTTCAGCCACGCCTTAGACTTTTTGTATCCGAACAGTGCATTGCACGGTGAACAGTGCGGTTTAGGAGCAATAATGATGGCTAAGCTTCACGGCATAGAATGGGAAATGATTAGAGACACGTTGAAAAAGATTGGGGCGCCAGTTACTGCCCGAGAAATTGGTGTTCCCTCAGATCATATTGTCAAAGCGTTGTTGAAAGCTTCCACGATCTTGCCGGAAAGGTACACTGTCCTGAATGAGAGACATTTAACCCGAAAAACTGCCTACGAATTGGCAAAAACTACGGGCGTAATTGAGTAAAAGTTTATTGTTTTCTTCAACAAAGTTTTATTGTGGAGAGCAACTTGGATAGCAAGAGAATTGTAACTTTAATCGGTTCAGGTCAGGCTAAAATTGGCGCAGTCTTCATTCATAAGGGTCCAGGCTCAAAATGTTCAGAATGTGGGTACTCGAAGGTTTGTGTTCATAACATAGAGCTGGGGCGCATCTATGAGATCGTAGGTGTACGTGATAAGACCCTATTTTGTAAGCAATACGAAACAGAGATGAAGGTTGTTGAGGTTATGAACGCCAAGATATTATCTTCACTGCCGAGTAAACAGGCAATACCAGGCGCAATTATAGTCTTTAAAACGCCAGAATGCGGGAACGAAGGTTGCGAAAGGTACGAGTTGTGTTTTCCACTCGGCTTAAAAGATGGAGACAGATGTGAAGTGGTTGAGGTTAATGAGGCTTTTCAGTGTCCACTTGGAGTTTCTCGGAAGAAGGTTTTTCTTCGACTTGCTCCGGCTTCTTGAAGGTTTCGGTGAACATGACGGTTTTTATTTCTGGGAAAAACTTTTGAACATCTAGGGCTATGCCTCTTTTCGCAATCTGTAATCCTTCAATGTAGAAGGCTTCTTCGGGAATTTCCACACTAAGAGCGTCGTTCGCTATTTCGAATGAAAACTTTCCTATGTCAATTTGTGGAATTCTTCTGTGGATTAATGCGCTTATCTTTTCTTCTGTTGCTTCGAGTTTCTTTTGAACTGTAACCTCGTAAATCAAGGTTTTCCCAGCGAGGGGAGGATTGAAGTCTAAGAGAACCCTTCCTGAACCTATTGTTCTAACTGTGGCCAAGCGGTTGTCAACTTCAACCCTCATTCCAACTTGAGGCGTAATCCCCTGGGAGGTTAGTTTCCTTAGTGGATACAACTTGATTTTTTTGGGGTCTCTTTCTCCGAAGCCTTTCTCAGCTGGAATTTCTATTTTTTCTGTTTTGTTAAGCTCAAGATTTAGTAAGGCGTCGTCCAGGGCCTTTAGAACCCAGCCTTCGCCTGTTACAACTAGATTTGGCTCGTAGAGAACGCCGTCTCTGTAGATGTTTTCTTTTCTGGCTACATCTTCAGATGTGGTATCGAAAGCTTCTCCCGTCTCGGACAATCGAGCGGTGTAATCGATTAGGATAAAATCTCCTTTCTTAAACGGCATCTTTTTTTCCTCATGCAACTTGTTTTCATATCGCGTTATTTTACCGAATTTATGGTTCGCGCTTTGGTTTTCAACTTCGCTGCTTTAATCGGTAATATTTTGGTTACTGAAAATAGGACTGACATATATGGATTACGGAAATAGTTTTGAGTAGCCTGTTAAAAGCTTATTCGAGTATCAGCACTTTTAAAATGATAGAGGCTAGGTAGAAAAAATGTGCGAGAGGTGTTACCTAATCCTTTGTTAGAAGAGCGTGGAAACTTAGAAGGTTCCATCAATATATGACTATCTGAAAAATAGACATAAAATATAGATTTATATTCATATTATCCTAATATACGATTGCCTATTATCATTTATGTTGAGTCCCGTTGAAGAATAAAAACTCCTCTAAGAAAGTCGAGAAAATCGCGTTAAGGTTCCTTACGCTATTTGATGAAAAACTAATGGAGGTTATAAAGGATGTTCTAGAAAAAGTTCTTGGAGAAGTTGCGGCGGGATTTATCATTGAATTTTTAATTTTCAAGGTTCTGAAAAAGGATGAGACGTATATAACGTTTGGGGAGGATGCGAAAATATTTAGTGACGCCTTAAGAGACATTCTTGGGTCAGGTTGCGTACCAATCGAAAAATTAATTATTGAACAGTTATATTTGAAATTTAGATTAGAATTCAAAGAGGAGAAAAATTATACTTTTTCGGATTACAAAAAAGAGTTGAAAAGATTGCTTGGGGAACATGGACAGTCATGAATAATGAAACAAAAGTGGATGTTAATGCGTTCAACGAATTGCTTAACGCACTAGTTTTCTTGGGAAACGTTTCAACAAAGATTTTGGGTATGCCAGACGTGAACACGGTATTTAAAGTCCTCGAAAAAGAGTCTTCAAAGTCCCTATTATATAATATGAGTATCTTTTTGTTGGCTAATAGTGGTTCAAGGCTGAAAATTGCAGCAGCGTCTGAATTTTATAGGAAAAATAAAATCTTTGAACATTTATTGGGCGTAAGCCTTGAGAAATTACGTATTAACATAGCTAAATCAAGTCTTTTAACTCAAACGGTGAACGAAGAAAAAACGTTGGAAGCTATTTTTGCTGATTTGATACGAGAAATTTCAGCCTCCGAACGATGTGACGAAGTAATTAGGATGTTTGGCCTTCAGAAAAGAAGGGTTATTTTGTCACCATTATATCGCCATAAAAGGGTCTTCGGTATCCTCATCATTGACGCAATCGATTCGACAGATCAGTCTGTCACTGTAGCTAAAATTTTTGCTCAACAAATCTCAACCGTGATAGAATTTGTGGAAAAACAGTTAAAATACAAAAAAACTGCTGAGAAACTGAGGGGTTATGAAGAAAAATATAGGGCTTCATTCGAGAAAGCGATGGACGCGATTTTCCTTGCTGATGCTGAAACTGGCATATTAGTTGACTGTAACCACGCGGCATGCAAATTAGTTAAAAGAAAAAAGTCGGAGATTGTTGGCCAACATCAACGGACTCTGCATCCTCCAGAGGAAGTTGCAGGTGAATTCAGCAAAACGTTTACCCTACATTTGAAAGAAGATGAAGGGCAAGTATTGGAAACAAAAGTTATCACAAAAGATGGAGAAGTTAGAGACGTTGAAGTTAAGGCAAACCTGGTGGAAATTGCGGGTAGAAAAATACTTCAGGGAATTTTCCGAGACATTACGGAAACGAAAAAGATGGAAAGGGAGCTAATTCATGAACGTGACCTGCTGCAAGTTCTTATGGACAACATTCCTGACACAATTTATTTTAAAGACGTAAATTCTCGGTTCACAAGAATAAATTTGGCTCAAGCTCGAATGCTTGGTGTAAAAAGTCCTGAGGAGGCTGTGGGAAAAACAGATTTTGACTTTTTTACGCTTGAGCATGCAAAGGATGCCTATATTGATGAACAGAAAATCGTTAGGACAGGTATGCCTATTGTAAGTAAAGTTGAGAGAATTAGAAGAGCAGACGGAAAATTTCTGTGGGTTACAGCGACAAAGGTTCCAATAAGGGATTCAGCTGGTCGCATCGTTGGAATAGTTGGAATATCGAGAGACATCACAGAGACTAAGCAGATGCAAGATGAACTTGAACATTATTCCAAACACCTAGAAGAAATCGTAGAACAGAGAACAACGGAACTTAGAAGGGCTGAACGGTTGGCGGCAATTGGCGAAACAGCAGCAATGGTGGGACACGACCTCCGCAATCCATTGCAAAGCATGCTGGGGACACTTTATCTACTAAGAGAAAAAATTGATTCCGCCCATTGCGAATCTAGAGATAAACAGGAATTTGAAGGATTACTCAAAAGAGTTGACGAAGAAATAAAATACATGAACAAGATAATTTCGGACTTACAAGATTTTGCTGGACCGACAAAAGTTAACCTAACAGAAACCGACATCAACGATGTTATAAAAGACACTCTTGCATCAATAACGATTCCAAAAACAATCAATGTTTCAGTAATGATTTCAAAATCTTTGCCCAAATTAATGGTTGACCCTACCTTAATGAGGAGAGTACTAACTAATTTGATTCTTAATGCTGTTCAGGCAATTTCTGATACGGGTAAAATTGGAATAGAAGCATTTATTAATGGAGAAGATGCGATAATAAACATTACAGACACTGGGGTAGGCATCCCAGAAGAAAATTTGCCTAAAATCTTTCAACCGCTGTTTACCACTAAGGCTAAGGGGCAAGGATTCGGGTTGGCAACATGTAAAAAACTTATAAACCTTCAAAACAGCGAGATTGTGGTTAAGTCAGAAGTAGGTAAAGGTTCAACCTTCTCAATCAAGATCCCGTTAAAGAGGTGAAAAACTTGGAAAAGAAAAAGAACATATTGATTGTAGACGACGACGAGACAATCCTCGATGTCATCAAAGACATTCTTGAACTGAAAGGATACAGTGTTGACACTGCTAGAACTGGACGCGAGGCAATACAAAAAACAAAGGCCAAGTATTATAATCTGGCTTTACTGGACATTAAACTTCCTGACATGGAGGGCACTAATCTTCTGTCGAAGATTCACAGGGACATCCCTAAGATGATGAAAATCATGATTACTGGCTATGCCAGCTTAGAGAACGCTGTTGACTCTTTGAACCTTGGAGCAGACGCGTACTTGATGAAACCTGTTGAAACAGAAAAACTGTTGAGGACTGTGGAAGAAAAACTTAAGGAGCAAGAAGAAGCCGAAAGCATGAATGAGGAAAAGGTTTCTGAGTGGATTAAAAGCCGAATCCGCAAAATTGAAAGCGGTGTCTCATAAAACCAGTCGCAATTATGCGTTCAGCATCTTAAGGAATATTAGCTGCTATAACGTGTCAGGCTCAAGCCTTAACTCATTATCAAGAAAAGCCACCAAATAGTCGCCGTGCCTCGCTGGGCCTGGATTTACGACTAATGTTTTGCCAATTTTTTCTTTGCCTTTAGCCTCGTGGATGTGACCGCAAAAAACCATTGACGGCTGATTTTCCTCAATATATTTCCTAACGCTCAAGCTGCCTACGTGATGACCGAATGATGTTCTATCAAGAAGCGTGTCACATGGAGGAGCATGTGAAACAAGAACCACCCAATGGCTTAAAGGAAGGCTTCTGGACGCCCGGTTCAAGGTTTCCATTATTTTGTCTTCTGTTATTTCAAAGGGTGTACTGAAAGGCGTCGGTGGGCTTGCTCCGACTCCCAGAAAAGTCACATCGTCGTACGTGACATTTTTTCCATGAATGCACGTAGCTCCTTCCATGTCTACGCCTACAAGTGAAGGCGGGTCGCAGTTTCCAGGCACAAAAATGACGGGTATCCGAGTTTCTGTTAACAGCGACAAAAGACTTCGTGCTTCTTGGAGGCTGCCAAAGTGAGTTATGTCGCCGCAAACAACCATAACGTCAGCTCTGTTTTCTTCAGCCTTTTCCACGAAGGCCTCGAACATGGATTGTTTTCCATGGAAGTCGGTTCCTACAAGAATTTTCATAAACCTTTCATCCATGAAGTTTTCACGGTTCTCTCAAGTGAAGAGGTAGTCCTGAGAACTGGCTGTTTTTAGATTCGGAACCCTGCTCCATCTTTTCCCATGCGCTTTTTGCGAACGCAACAGCCTTCTGCGGATATTCTTCGACTTCTATTTCTGCAATAATCGGAAAGGGTGTAGGCACAGCGGTGCCCCAAAGCATCGCTTCATGATCAGCTAGACCTGGCAAATAGTCTTTAAGCCTTTCAGACCCGTATTCGGTGTATTGCAGGATGGCGTCTTGGTCGTTTCCGCTTTTCAGCCTAAAACAGGCAACGGAGTTGCATTGAGAAATTGTGCTTTTCAGAACGTACGCGGGCCTTTGTGTCATAAGTATCAAGCCTACGTTGTATCCTCCAGCTTGGCTTGCGGTTTCAATCATCGACGCTTTGACTTGGTTTTGGACGCTTGACTCTCGCATTTCAACTCCTCTCTCAGGGGCAAAATACTGAGCTTCTTCAATCGCTATGATGCACGCAAAGTCGCCGTGGTCTTTTCTCTGCATTGCGTATTCCCGAATGCTGTCGAGGATATGTTTAGCTGTTCTCTGCTGAGATTCGATGTCCGTGTCGACAGAAAAGTCGACGATTAAGGCAAAGTCGGCTTTAATCTCGTCAATGATGCTCAGAGGCTTGGTTTCTCTATCAATAAATTTGCCTTTGGTCTCAAGCGCCCACTTGATTGTTTCGTAGGCCTTTCTTTGGCTAACTTCAGTTTTGTAGACCATTCTGCGGCTGAGAACTTCCTCTGTCTTTTCAAGTAGACTTTGTCGAGTCAGCTTTAAACCCTCGGACAATGTTGCCCTTACAGCGTCTAAGAGGACTGAGGCTTCTTTACCCTTTAGCTCCAGCTTGTCAACGATTATTTTTGGGTCGGAGATTTCCGGTGTGAAGTTTATGTATGGCAACATTTTCGCACCGTAACGTCTCAGACCGTTGTATTCGCCGCGCATGTCAAAAATAACGAAGTGCGGTCTAGGTTTAAGGCGGGAAGCCTTGGCAACCAAGTTTATGATGAAGCTCGATTTTCCAGACCTCGTCATTCCTGCAACAAACATGTGTCCCTTTGCGACAGAGTTTAAATTTATGTATACTGGAATATTGGTGCCTCGGGCTTTGCCTATTTCAAGCATAAGTGCGTCGGCTTCAACTTTTTTTGGGATGAAAAAGTTCTTTAGAGCCTCCTCGTTAGGGTCGTAGACGTAGTCCCAAGGTGACGGAGCGACCTCCATCATCCTCCAACGGCCTTTTTCGTCGTAGTAGCCGAGAATCTCAGCAGAAGCAATAATATATTCAAGCCGTTTGCCATATTCAGCTTTGCGACCTTTCTTTCCAGCTAAGGGTCCAGTTCGCCCAGTCATCATCTCGGGATTGTACGGTTGAATGCTGAAGGTGCGAACCAAAACTTTTATGTTTGGGTTCAGTGGGTGGTCAATAAAATAGAAGTGGTTGACCTTAACTTGAGCGTCTTCCATAACGACAAAGTTCAAGTAATCATGCGTACATCCTGAAAGGGCGTATCCCACTGGCCTAGACTCTGATTCAAATTGCCTTTGCAATCTTTCATTTTCCCCCTGTTATAGCTGAAGATGCTTCTCTATCATTGATTGTCCAGGGTTCTCCATGTTGTAGGGCAAGCATCGTTAAATCTTTTAAGTCCATATCGCCCTTTTCAACAAGCTCCAAAGCCTTGGCATAAATCATAAGTGTTCTTATGTTTGAGACGCTTGTCGTAATCTTTGTTAGACGGTCAACTTCGTTTATGGCAAATGGTATTCCGGTTTCCTCTTCTGAAGTCGTATAAAGCACGGTTCCAACTTCTTCTAGGCTGTTAAGACAGTATTCAGGAATTTCCAGCCTATAGGGAGTTGTTAACCCAGTTCGAACGTAAGAGGAGTAAAAGTTCGTGATTTTCTGAATTATCGGGTCGGGCACACCGAACTCAGCTGCTTTTTCCCGATAGTTGTCAATTACGTATCCCATTGTCGGCTTAGCCTCAGGTTCAGTGTACTCGCCAAGGTTAAGAATGAGGTCCATAAGCGCCGTGTCCCTCATCCTGGAGTTGCCAAACGA
This sequence comes from Candidatus Bathyarchaeota archaeon, assembly GCA_018397055.1. Classification (GTDB taxonomy): domain Archaea; phylum Thermoproteota; class Bathyarchaeia; order Bathyarchaeales; family DTEX01; genus JAGTRI01. The sequence continues at coordinate 19,912 of JAGTQS010000001.1, forward strand.
CCTGCAGACTTGGTTCATCCGCGTCCTTTTCGCGAAGCCTACAATTGGAATATTTTTCCTGTAACATGTCTGCAGCAAATTTACGGCGCATCTTATGGTTTCATCAACATCTCTTTGGTAGTCATCTGAAAAATGGGTTGAAGGCAAAAGCAGAAAATGCATGGCTAAGGTTCCGTCAAAGACGACAAGCCTCGGTTCCCACTTTTCTACCGCTTCCTCCGTAACTTGGTACTGAATCTTGGCAGCTAAAAGTGCTTCTCTGTTCTGCGGTTCTGGTTCATCTGACCATACATCTGGGGTTCCTGCCTTATAGTGGGGTTCATAAGGTATTGTCCATCCCTCGGCGACGACGGCGACAGAGGCGTATAGTGGCAAATAGGCTGACCTTAAGTCAACGCCGTTGTATCCAGCGTCAGAGGCGACAACCCTTATGTTTGCTGCTTCCTCGTCGTGTTTGAGTTTGCCAACTTTTATTTTATCGCGAACCTCGCTTAACAGTTTCTTTCGGCTCTGGTTGTAGGTTAAAAGTTGTTTGACGATTTCGTCTGTTCCGTCGTCAATCAGCCTTTGGTAGAGGTCAGCGTGCAAGGTTTCAGGCTCTGGACCTGTAAAAAGTGAAAAGTACCGTTCACGAAAGGGCAAAGGCGGCTTTATAGGCCTCGCTTTTGTTGTTTCTTTATTCAACGGTAAGTCCCTTCACTATATTTTGAGCGAGGCGCCTATTAAGCCTACATTTTTGTCAAAAAATTGGGGGAAAATTGGTGTTGTCTGCGTGCTTAGGTTATTTCATTGACAGAATCAGGTCTAAAGCTGTTTTGCTGTCCATTGCTGACTTCAGTGGGTGACCAGGGTATGGGGACATCTCGACGTTTAGGAATCCTTTGTATCCTGTTTCCCGCAGCGCCCTCATCACGTTGGGCCATGGTATGTCGCCTTCTAGTAGAGGTTTAAACTGCATTGTGGGACGGTGGAAATCTTTGACGTGGACGCATGCGATTAAGTCTTTGAGGTGTCTAATCCACTGTTCAGAGAAGCTTAGGAAGTGCATGTTTCCGATGTCGAAGTAAGCTTTTAAAATTGGGTTCTCAAATTCTTCGATGAACCTTTTGAATTCCAGTGGACTGTAAAGGAACCTGTTCCAAACGTTCTCTATGCCTAGAGTTACGCCGCAAGCCTCCGCTGTTGGAATAGCTTTTTCAATGCTTTGCTTTGACCATTCCCAAGTCTGCTGGTACGTGACCTCGGAGACGGCTACTGCTGGAACAACAAGTAGCACTGAGGCGCCAATATCAGCGGCGAACTCGCAGCCTTTTTTAATGATTTCAACCCCTTCTGCCCGTGTTTTTGAGTCTGGGCTTGCTAAGTTGTATTTCCAGAACAGTCCTGAGCATAGGCTTGGCAGTTCAAGTCCCAGTGACGCTGCTTTTTCCGCTATGGCTTTCCTCTCTGTTTTCGAAATTTTTAGTTTCTCTTCGTCAAGGTTCAGTTCAACTCCTTCGAATCCTATTTGCGAAGACGCCTTGAGGACTTGTTCAATCCCATAATTTGAGGGGTAAATCCATGCGTTGACTCCTTTTTTCATGTTTTTTCCTCCTTCCTATGGTAACGGTAATTTTACGGGTTTTCCTGTTTCCATGGATGTTCGGGCTGCAAGGGTGAACTCAAGCGTTTTTGCGCCTTCCTGAATTGGGGTCCTAGTTTCTTCATCGCTTAATACTGCTTTAACGAGGTCTTTGGCTTCAAGCAGGTAAACGTCTCTTTGCTCAGATGTTGTTTTTAACTCGTGGGCTTTTGTCGTTGAATAAAGGGTTAATGCATCACTGTTTTCGCAGACTAACGTGTAGTTTTTAGCAGCAATCATCCATCGGAGCCACCACTGCGAAGCTGCACCCCAAGTTGTCGCTGAGATTGTCCCAATGGCTCCTGACTTGAACCGGAATATTGAGCTGCTAACGTCTTCTGTGGTCAAGTCTGGAACGTCTGTCCAGAATTTTATGTTCATCTGCCCATAGACCTCGTCGATGTCTCCGCATAAGTAGCGAAGCGCGTCGTAGATGTGTGTGGACTGCTCAACGATTTGGCCTCCGCTCTTGTTTTTGTTTCTCCACCATTCCCCACCAAGAAAGTGACACCAGTACCATCCTATGGCTAGCCCTGGTTCTCCTGCTTCACCTGTTTGGATTAGGCGTTTAGCCGCCTCAACACTGTGGCTGAATCTTTGGCAGTAGCCAACTTGGCTCTTAACGCCGTGTTTTTCGACAGCCGAAACCATGGTTCTTGCTAGTTTCATGTTTAGCGCTATGGGTTTCTCGATGAATATGTGGACTCCTTTTTCCGCGGCGACTTCAACCTCGTTTGTGTGGGCAAAAGGGGGTAAACAGATGTAGACTAAGTCCAGTTTTTCCTTGTCTAACATTTTTTGCCAGTTGCTGTACGGGGTTCCTTTGTACTTTTGTGCAAATGTTTTTGCGTTAGCCTCTACGATGTCAGCGAAAGCCGCCATTTCGACTTCTGGTAGGGTTTTGAGCCTTTCAGCGTGGACACCTGCAATTCCCCCGCATCCAATCATGCCTATTTTTAGTTTTTTCATACCTGTCACTTTGTTTGTTGATTTTATTGAATTGTTTCAGTGGAACAAGTATATTGGATTTTGGGATGTAAAATGCATAGTATTATGGTTATTGTTTAGAAGATGCTTTCCTAAATTATGATCAAGTCTTTCTATTAGTGTATTTTATGAAGGGGGATGGGGTATATATAGTAGTCAAATTTTTTGACTATCTGCTTTTGATTAGGCCTTAGACCTTTGAGTGTTGTTTGTCTGTTAGTGCTTCTTTTATGTGTTTTTCTGTTTGTTTGAACTTTTCGAGCAGCTGTTCACCTTGGCTTGTGAGGTTTGCTCCGCCTCCTCCCTGTTTTCCGCCGCGGTATGCTTTGACTGCGGGTTCTCCTAGGATTGTATTCATGCGGTCTACGTAGCTCCAAACATAGCGGTATGACATGCCTAGTTTTTCAGCTGCTTTGGAGACGGATTTTTCGGTTTTTATGGCTTCTAGAATTTGGGCTCCGCCTTTACCGAGTATTGGTTTTCCGTTTTTTTCAAGCCAAATTTTGTATGCGATCTTTATTTTTTTGTTTTTCATTGCTCATTATTACGACAATAAGTTTTATAAATCATACTACCGAAATAGATGGCCATGCATAACGGTGGTAAATAAGTGCAGACAATAAAGAAAATGGTCATAATTGCATCTTTAATCACGATTCTAGTAATTTCGGGCTCGTGGATTTACATCGAATATTTTGCCACAAGAAGGCTAATTATTTCGACAACAACGAGCCTTTACAACACAGGATTACTTGACGCAATAAAGGAAGAGTTCAAGAAAAAGTATCCTTTAGACATCAACATCATCTCGGCGGGAACAGGCTTAGCGATACAACACGCTAAGAATGGAGACGCAGATGTTGTGCTTGTGCATTCACCAGCTTTAGAGGCGTCTTTCCTAACTGATGGTGTAGGTGTCTGCAGGAAAATCATTGCATACAACTTTTTTGTAATAATCGGACCAGCATCTGATCCAGCCTGCGTAAATGGAACAGGTCCAATCGAGGCGTTGCAGCGAATAGTGAATTACGGAAGAAGCCACGCGGGCTATGTTTGGGTTTCGCGCGGCGACAACTCTGGTACGCATAACGCAGAAAAGACTCTTTGGAAGAAGACTGGCTTCAACTACACTTTATTATCTAAGGAACCTTGGTACGTCAGCCGACAGGGTGGAATGGGCGAAACTTTGATGATGACAGACGAGTACCTTGGCTACACGCTTACAGACATGGGAACATATCTTGCCTATTTCAAGCAAGAGCTAATAGAGCTAGTGCCGCTTATCACTCGAGGGAAAGACCTTCTGAACGTGTATAGCGTGATCGCTGTGAAGCCGTCTACTGTTGCAAATCAAACTCTTCATTCTTCAATTAACTTTCGAGACTCAATAGCTTTCATCAGATACCTTGCATCTGACGAAGGACAAACCTTGATAGAGAATTATGGAGTATCTGAATATGGGCAAAATCTGTTCTACGGAGCTGTTAGGGTTTTGAAGAATGAACCGGACAGCGAGATTGCCCAGTGGATTCGTGAATACGCCTTCATCAACGGCACAGAGTGTCCGCCTGAGTACCGCTACGGTCAGAATAGCCTTTACAGTTAATAGTATCCACATAGTCATAGACAGAAAATTGGTGAAACCAAATTGGAGGAGCTGATAGAAGGAGTTAGCAAAGCCATTCAACTCATAGTCTCTGGAGACCCGATTGTTCTTGACATTACCATTCGTTCACTTTACGTTTCTGGAGCCGCAGTGCTCATTGCTACACTGTGGGGAATCCCGATTGCGATTCTTTTGGGACTTAAAAACTTTCGGGGAAAACTCTTAATTAAAGGGTTTTTTAATGCTCTTATTGGCATACCTACTGTGGGGTTAGGATTAATTCTCTACATATTTATTCATAGAACAAGTTTTTTCGGATTCTTGCACTTGCTTTATACTCCGACAGCAATCATAATTGGTGAGGCTGTTTTGGTTACGCCAATAGTTGTGAGCTTCTCCGCCAACGCCATGGAAGCTGTAAGCTCAGAGATTCAAGATTTAGCGAAGACTTTAGGAGCATCAGAAGACCAGGCTTTTTTTGCCGTTTTTAGAGAAGCCCTAGATGGAATTTTGTTGGCAATTGTATCAAGTTTCAACCGGGCAGTCGCAGAACTAGGGATCACTCAAATGGTTGGAGGAAACATTTATGGGTTTACAAGTGTTCTCACAACAACTATAGCAAATGAAACAGCCAAGGGCAATATTTCCCTCAGCGTGGCGCTAGCGATTATTCTTTTCATAATATTGTTTGGGATAACTCTTGTAGTCAACCTAGTTCAAAGGAGAAGAAAGTAGGCTTGATTGCTGAGCTGAGAAACGTTTCAAAGACCTATAACGAAGTCGCAGCGTTAGACAACGTAAACCTCGAGATACGTGAGGGTGAAATCTTCGGTCTGCTTGGACCTAGCGGTTCAGGAAAAACGACGATTCTGAGAATTTTAGCTTTGATCGAGAAACCTATAAGCGGTGAGGTGTACTTCAACGGAACAAAAGTCACAGAAAGGAACATTCAAGAGTTGCGGATGCAGACCACGATGGTTTTTCAGAAGACAGCGGTCTTCAACACAACGGTTTATAACAACGTTGCTTACGGCTTAAAGCTGAGAAAAGTCGCTGAAGACACAATTAAGAAGCAGGTCAGCGATGTTCTAGACCTCGTTGGACTGCAAGGCTTCGAGAAGAGATACGCCAATCGCCTTTCCGGCGGAGAGCAGCAAAGAGTGGCTTTGGCAAGGGCTTTGGTTTTACGTACAAAACTTGTTTTACTAGACGAGCCGACTGCTAATCTTGACCCTAGAAACGCTGCTGTTATCGAGAATGTTATTGACAAGGCTAACCACGAATTGGGGACAACGTTTGTTGTGGCAACTCACAACATTTTTCAGGCGAAAAGTCTTCCTCAACGGATCGCTTTGCTTAGGAACGGAAGGATAGAGCAGTCTGGAACCGCAGCTGAGGTTTTCTCAAGCCTTTCAAAAACCTTAGCTAGCTTCGCTGCTGTTGAGAACACGTTCGTGGGCGAAGCTAAATTTTCTGCAGGGGGCACGACTGTGGTGGAAATTGGAAACGGCGTCCAAATTGAGACAACAGCCCATGTTCAAGGTAAGGCTCAAGTCTTCATCGACCCAAGAGAGGTCATTGTTTCCAAGAAACCTTTTGCCTCAAGCGCGAGAAACGTCTTTAAATGCAGAATCGTCGAAATTGTGGACGCTGGAAAAGTCGTCAAAGTTAAAGTGGACATCAAGGGAAAACTGTTCACTGTTCAAATCACGAGGCGTTCGCTTGATGACTTGAAACTTCACGTTGGCTCAGATGTCTTCCTAACGTTCAAGGCCTCAAGCGTCCAAGCGATTTAAGGCAAAGATAAACATTCAACTTTCAATATCTTTTTTAAACATTTTCGCGTTACAGCCTTTTTGTGCGGGATGGTTTTTCAAATATAGAATCTTGGAAAAAATCTTTTATACTGATTAGTTTAGCGAAAGCCTTAAAGATGAGAATTTCGTCTTTTGCAAGAATAATGCGGAAGGCTTGAAATGTGATAGAGGAAGAGCTTCCTGAAAAGGTAGCTAGTCTGCTGAGTCCTGTTCTTCAAGAGAATGAAAAGGTCGTTTACTTCGTTTCAAGCGACATCGATGAGAACGGAAAGTTCGGTGAAAGATGGCTGGTTCTCACAAAAGCTAAAGTCGTCACAGTTAACCCTGAAACCCAGCATGTTTTAACTGTTCCCTTGGCTTCAATTCGCTCTGCAGCCGTTAAGGACTACGTTGGTAACGCCGAGTTGCTTGTTGAAACAGGCGACGGAGAAAGATCGTTAATAAGGTTTTCGCGGGCTCAGATGGAGGAGTTCCACAACGCGGCGAAGCTGATAGACAAGGTTGCTAGGAAAGAGGTTAACTTGGAAGCTGTCGACGAGAATGCCCTCGAATACTTTCTTACGAAGAAGAACGGCTTCAAAAAAAGCCAGACGTTGAAGTGGCTTATGGGCCATTTGAGGCCTCATCTTCATTACACGGTTTTAGCGTTGGTTTTGTCCTTAATGATTACGGCGATTAGTCTTACGCCGCCTATTCTTACGAGGATGCTTATTGACGATGTTTTTGGAAACCGAAACGTGCAGGCGCTTTTCTTTGTTGTGACGGCTTTCATTTCTGTATATGCTGCTAATGCTGTTCTCGGTCCGGCTCAGAGTTACACGCTTAGCTACCTCGGTCAAAGGGTCATATACAACATTCGAATCCAGGTTTACGAGCACCTTCAGCAGCTTTCGCTGGGCTTCTATGACAGGATGAGCTCTGGGCGTGTAATGTCAAGAGTCACGGACGATGTGGGTAGAGTGCAATGGTTTCTCACTTGGGGCATGCAGACCCTCATCATTAGTGGCCTTCAGATCGTTGGAATTGGCGTAATTATTTTTTCGATGAACCCATACCTTGCAGCTTTCGCTTTGATTCCTGTCCCGATAACTGTGGTTGGAATAACGTTGTTCAGAAAGAAAAGCCACAAGATTTACCACAGGTCTTGGCGCAGGTGGGCGGATATTAGTTCGCTGCTGTGGGACACGATTCCAGGCGTGATAGTTGTGAAAACCTTTACGCAGGAAAAGTTTGAGATTAACCGTTTGATTGATAAGATGAAGAAGTCGGTTGCTGCTAACCTTAGTATTACTAAGCTTCATATCGAGTTTTTCCCATTGATAGGCTTCTCTTTGTCCACAAGCTCAGCGATTATCTGGTGGGTGGGCGGCCAAGAGGTGCTTTCGGGAGCTGTGACCCTTGGCTCCCTGATTGCGTTCATTAACTATATGTGGATGTTTTACGGGCCGATTCAGACGATCAGCCAGATTTTTGAGCCTCTTCAGCAAGCCATTACCTCAAGCGAGAGGGTTCTCGAGATCATGCAGGTTGAGCCGGAGATAAAGGATTCTCCTGACGCTGTGGAGTTCTCGTTTAAAGGCGCAATCACCCTGAAAAACGTGAGTTTCGGGTACAATCCGTACATTCCCGTTCTAAGCAACATTAACTTGGAGGTTAAGCCTGGAGAGAAAATTGGCATTGTCGGCCCGAGCGGTTCAGGGAAAACGTCTCTGACTAAGCTGCTTTTGCGGTTTTACGATCCAACTGAGGGAAGCATCGAGATCGACGGCGTAGACCTGAGAAAGATTAAAACCGCTTGTTTACGGTCCCAGATTGGGCTGGTTCTTCAGGATCCCTTGTTGTTTTACGGCTCAATTGCCTACAACATCGCCTATGGTCGCCAAGATGCGTCTTTGGATGAGATTATTGCCGCGGGGAAGGCTGCGAAGGTTCACGAGTTCGCGATGGAGCAGGCCTTGGCCTATGACACGAATGTTGGAGACAGGGGTTGGAGGCTTTCAGGCGGGGAGAGGCAGAGGGTTGCGATTGCGCGGGCTATTATCATGGAGCCTAAGATTCTCGTGTTGGATGAGGCTACTTCCTCGGTTGACACTTTAACGGAGAGGAAGATTCAGGAGGCGATGGACAATTTGGCGAAGGGGCGGACGACCATCATCATCGCGCACAGGCTTTCTACTTTGCAGAACGCTGACCGCATAGTTGTCATGGATAAAGGCAGGGTTGTTGAGGTTGGAACCCACGAGGAGCTTATGAAGACTGGTGGGCTGTATAGTCAGCTCTATCAGGCTCAGTTCGCTGAGGAACAGAAGGTTGCGCAGATTCAGAGGAGATGAAGAGGTTGCCGCTTGCCGATTTTCTAGGCCAACTTAACGTTCTTGACCCGAAGAAGGTGAAGGTTGTCTTTGAAGAGAAAGAGAACAGTTTAAAGCTGCATGTCGACGGGAAGATTTTGTGCAGCTTAGTCCCAGCGAAGCCTTTTCCAATAACGTCTCCTGAGTACATAATTTTCAGGGACAGTTACGGCGTGGATGTTTGTGTCATCCGAAACTTTAACGATCTTGACGGGGAATCTAAGAGGAACCTGCAGATCTTGCTGGATAGGATGTACTTTATTCCAAGGATCACTGCGATTCTCAAAATTGAAACAAGCGGTGACGAGTTCAAGTGGGAAACGGAGACTGACAAGGGTCCGAAGTCTTTCAGAACGCGGGGGCGGATGAGCATTATTCCCATGGGGAACAGGGTTATTGTGACGGATGTTGATGACAACGTTTACGAGATTGACGACATATACAACCTTGACAGCAAGAGCAGAAGAGAGCTGGAGAGCACCATCTAAAGGTTTCAGGCTTTTTTAAACGCAGCCTAGGGAGGGCTTAAATAGATTTTATGCGTTTTCCAAATTGGTAGGTGAACAAGTTGCCCGGCGTCGTTGTTGTTGGAACCCAGTGGGGCGATGAGGCTAAAGGTAAGGTTACAGACTTCCTAGCTGAGAAGGCTGACTGCGTGGTTAGGTTTAACGGTGGAGCAAACGCAGGCCACACTGTTGTTGTCGACGGAAAGGTTTACAAGCTTCGACTTGTGCCATCAGGCGTTTTTCACGGCAAGAGGCTTTACATCGGCAACGGCGTTGTTGTTGACCCCGAGATCTTGGTTCAAGAGTTGAATACCTTGAAAAAAGAAGGCTTTAAGCCTGACCTCCGCATCAGCGACCGGGCTCATGTTGTTTTTGGGTTTCACAAGGTTATTGATGGGCTTCAGGAACGGTTAAAAGGCAACCTTCGAGCGGGCACAACTATGATGGGCATCGGGCCTGTCTATTCAGATAAGGCTGCTAGGTTCGGAATTCGGGTTGCGGATCTCCTAGACAGAGACGTGTTAGAGTGGAAGCTGAACTTGCTTGTTGACCTGGCTCAGAGGCTTATAAGAGACGTTTACGGCGGAGACCAAGTTCTCGATAAGAAGCAGATCATGCAGCAGGCCTTAGGTTTCGGCGAATCCATTGCGGGTTCCGTTTGCGACGTTTCAGCTGAGGTTAACATGGCCTTAGACAGGGGCGAAACTGTTCTTTTCGAGGGTGCTCAGGGAACTCTGCTTGACTTGGATCATGGACTTTACCCTTACGGTTCGTCGAGCAGCACGGTTGCCGGGGGCGCATGCACTGGTGCAGGTGTTGGGCCAACTAGGATTGACGAGGTTCTCGGTGTTGTGAAGGCTTATACTTCGAGGGTTGGCGCAGGTCCGGTTCCAACTGAGCTCACTGACGCCGTTGGTGAGAGGATTAGGAGTGTTGGGCACGAGTTCGGCACGGCGACAGGTAGGCCTAGGAGGTGCGGCTGGCTGGACCTTGTTCCCGTGAAGTACTCTGTCAGGATAAGCGGGGTTTCGAAGCTCGTTGTGACGAAGCTCGACGTCTTAAGTGGCATCAATCCGCTAAAGATTTGCGTAGGCTACGAGGCTGACGGCAGAAGGCTGGACTCTGTCCCGGCGAGCTTAAGTCTTTTCGAAAAGTGCAAGCCTGTCTACGAGGAGATGGAGGGCTGGTCTGAACAAGTCAACTGGCAAAGAGCCGTCAAGGAAGGCTATAGCGGGTTGCCGAGGCAGGCGAGGGCTTACCTTGAAAGAATAGAGGACCACGTAGGCTTACCCATAACAGTCATCTCAGTTGGACCAGAAAGAAAAGACACAATAATAATCAACCAATAACGGCTTCATCCACCATTTTTTTCCTCAGCTCAGTGCGTGCCGAATTTTTATCTTTATATAGGTGCTATGGATTCGCTGTGGAAATGTGGATTTAACGAAAACACCTTCATAAACGAACTTTTAATTCAGTATTGCAAGAAAAAAAGTTGAGGACTTCGTATCTAAAACTGAAACCCCGTCCAAAGGCATGAGTGGTTTAATGATTTTTATTTTTTTATGTGATTTGGAGTAGGTGAGTGTTTCCTATGTTGACGTTTTTTAGGTGTTTTTTGGCTGTTTTAAGCGTTTCTGCGGCTTGTTTCCGGCTTGTTGTCGGCAGATCCTTCATCATGTACTGCGGGTAGTAGGCTAACAGCGTGTACGGAATTCTTGGGTCTACGCTTGCGATGAACTTTGAGATGTTTTCCACCTCCTCCACATCTACGTAGCCTGGAACCAGCAGTGTGCTTGCGGTCAGCACCGGCACTTCTGGGCGCCTGTTGAACCATTTTTCGCCGATGACTCTGAAGTTTTCGAGGCAAGTCTTGTTGGAGGCTCCACAGAGCGCCTTGTAGAGGTTTTCGTCAAAGGCTTTCAGGTCAAACTTCACCACGCCGCCGCTGACGAACGACAACTCAGCAGCCTTCAGAGCATAGTCTCCACGCATGCGCCCATTTGTCTCCCAGCAGATCCTCAAAATCCGCTTAGTCTCAGCCGCCCCTTCCAAAGCTAGCTCACTTGTTTTTAATGCGTGAGGCATCTGAACCGAAGGGTCCCCGCCGAAAAAGCAGATGCACGAGACGTTGTGGTTCACCTTGCTGGCTAGCTCTTCCACGCTCAGAACAGGCTTGAGGCTTTGAGAAAGACGTTTGTAGTGCCAGTTCTGACAGAAAAGGCAGTCAAGGCTGCAGGCGCCGTAAAAGACAGCGAGGTTCACGTAGCCAATCTCGGCAGAAGGCCTATAGGCATACCTTGGAAACCCGGAGCCTGTGCAGCCTGGACAGAACCACCATGCCACGCAGTTGGTTGGAAGACCGTCGTAGTACCACTCAAGCACGCCGCCGTCAGGCATTCCTCCAACCCTACGCAGCTGACCGTCAACGTTGAAAACCAAGCCGCAGAACCCTTTGCCGCCACGTTCAATCCTGCAGTTGTTCGGGCATAAACCGCACGGTATGCCGTCTGACGCTTGGGGAGGCTTAGCGGGCAGTCCAAACCTGCTTCTGCTCTCAGCGTGCTTGGCGCTTGTCACGTCAAGAGCTCTTTCAGGTTTTTCTCTTATGCATTTCAAACAGGCATCTAAGCCGCTGGAAATTGTGGAGCCCTGTTCTCCGCAGACTTCGCATCTACCCATCTGCCAGCTACCGAAAAAACAATGCGTAAGGACAGATTTAGTTGTTTCCCAAAGACTAGACTTGGTTAACAGCTTATCGAGGAACTTGTCCGTCAATTTCTAGATGAGACCTTTGTCGGACGTAGACAGCGGGAACCTTGGCTTTTCTAAGCCTTCTTCTGAGAACAGCGTCGTTCGTGGCAACTACGCATCCTTCCAATTCGGCAAATCTCAGAACAACGTCGTCGCAGCTCTCATTAAGAAACGTCTCAACATACCACTCTGCGCACTTTTTAGCCAATTCAAGAGCGGCCAAGGCCTGCTTAGCCACCTTTGAAGAGCCACTTCTTGCAAGGCCTTCCAGCTCCGTTATTGTTGTCGATAGAACAACGGGCTCAGCTTTTCCAAGAAGCCTTTCAAGCTCCGAGAAAATGTCGATTTTGAACTGAAATGGAACAAGAAGAAAGTTCGAGTCAAGAATAACCTTAACCAACTTCAAGCCCCACGTCTTCCAGCAACCATCGCCGCTGCGAGCTTAACAGCCTCCTCCAAACTTCGAGAGTCGGCCACGCCTTTCCCCGCAATATCGTAGGCGGTGCCGTGATCCACGGAGGTTCGGAGAAAAGGAAGCCCAAAAGTCACGCTGACTGTACCGTAAAAGTCAACGGTCTTCGCGGCAATATGTCCCTGATCGTGGTACAGAGACAAAACCGCGTCGTAACGGCTCTCTAAGGCCTTGACAAACACGGTGTCCGCAGGAACAGGACCAACCACATTCAAGCCCTTGGCCTTCAGCTCTTCAACAGCTGGAACAATCTCTTGAGCCTCTTCGCTTCCCACAAGGCCTTCGTCGCTGGCGTGAGGATTTAAAGCTGCAACCGCAACCAAAGGCCGCTTTACGCCGATCTTCTCGAGCTCAGATGCAACGCGGATAACGGCCTCAACAATCCGCTCCTTCTTAACCGCCTGAATCGCCTCAACCAAAGGCAGATGCCTCGTCAAAAAGAAGATCCTTACGCCTCTAACCCAAAACATAGTTAAAGGATCCGTAACACCGCAAAACGCCGCTAACATCTCCGTATGGCCAATGTAAGGACTTCCAGCCAAATTCACAGCCTTCTTGTTAATCGGTCCAGTGGCAACCGCGTCAACCCGTCCGGTGAGAGCAAGATCTGCCGCCTTCCTGATGTATTCGATTGACGCCCTACCAGCCTCAGCTGAAACCCTACCAGTTTCAAAGGAATCCAAATCAACGTTTTTCATATCAACAACATCGATTACTCCAAGCCTGCCCACAGCCCCTATAGGATCAACCACAACATTGAATTCCGCCCTAAGACTCAACTGCCGAGCTGTTCTCTGAAGAAGGCCTAAGTCTCCAATCAAAAGAGGCGTACAAACGCTTTGAACCTCAGGCTTCAAAAGCGCCTTAACAGCAATCTCAGGACCAACACCAGCAGGGTCACCCATCGTAACAGCAACAATCGGCTTACAAACAGTCAACAACAAACCTCCATACTTAAAGACTAAACTTTGACCACACCTGTCAAAGAAGGCCTTGTACAGCACGCTTGGCACCCTATGCCTTCCGTCTCGAAAGCCTCCTTCATCGCTGAGGCCACAACGTCAATTGACGTTTTCGCAGAGTCCACAACAGCTATGACTGCTGGACCAGCACCGCTAATGGCGACTCCAACAGCACCAGCCTTAAACGCGGCTTTTTTCACAGCGACAAAGCCTGGTATAAGCTGCTTCCTCGCAGGCTCAACAATCAGGTCAGTCATGCCTCGCCCAATCATCTCAACGTCGCTAAGGTGAAAACCAGCGACAACAGAAGCAGCGTTCCGAACGTTAGCCACAGCATCCAAAAAACCCACGGATCTTGGAAGAACAGCTCTCGCCTTAGCAGTCTTGTTTTCAGGGGTCTCAATAAGAGGCAAAGCTAGAGCTACCTCCAAGTTTCGTGGAGGATTCAAACGGACCACAAACAGCTCGTCGCCCCAGTTTTGAACAATTGTGAACCCCCCATAAACAGAGGCTGCCACGTTGTCAGCGTGGCTTGCGCCTGCAGCCGCCACCTCACCCAACGCCGCCGCCTTAACAACCTCGTTTTTGGACAGCCCAAGACCGAGCAGCTCGTTCAATGCAACTGCGCATGCCGCTGCGGTGGCTCCGCTGCTTCCAAGCCCCATCTTCAAGGGTATGCCCTTTTCCACAAGAATTCTTATGGCCACACGACGGTTCGCGACAAGAGTCTTGGCGACAAGCCCAGCTGTGTTCCTGTCTGGGGCGGTTGGGATTCCTTCAGCTCCAAGTCCCTTGTACTCAACGGTTATGCCAGTGTCTGCGTCGATTATCTCCGCTGTTAAGGTGTCGTGGAACGCCTCTAACGCTAGGCCGAAAACATCGAAGCCTGAGCCGAGGTTAGCTGAGCTACACGGCGCTTTGACCTTGATTTTGTTCATGAACCAAACCTGATTTTGCTTTGACTTTCTATTCCTTTTCATTTCTTTTAACGTTGTCCTTACGTAAAAAATTGACGAAGGTGTGCTGACAAAAGCTCAGTCAGGCAGCTCCACCTCGGTTCTGCCAATCAACTCTCTTTTCTTCTTGAGGTAATACTTGTACGTGGCGTAGGAAACCTCAGGTGGGCATCTGTGGTCAACCAGCGGAATAAATCCACCGTCCTCAAGCATGGGAGCCAGCCGTTTAAGCTCCTTGTCGATTGCTTTTTCCCCAGCCATCAAAGCGAGCTTGTCAACGTTTCCAAGAAACAGCACTCGGCGGCCAAACTGCTCACGAATCTTATACATGTCCGTGAAACGGGCTTCAACTGGAAACATGCAGTTTATTCCAGCTTTCAGCCAGCCTGGAACAAGAAGCGTGATGTCGCCGTCGCAGTCAAGCACGTTAAGGGTTACGCCGTAGTCTTTAAGGACGTCTGTGACTTTTTTGTATCTGGGAACCATGAACTCCTCGAAATGGCGAACAGACAAAAGCGGCCCCTTACTGTAACACATGTCCTCCCACCACGTCGCAAAGTCCACCTTAACCTTCCGCAGGGTCCTGTGAATCAGCGTAATCCACAGATCCACAAGCGTATCCATCATCTCAGCAATCCACTCAGGCTCACGGTAAAACGCAATCGAAATCCTCTCCACTCCCATGAAGTTTCTCAACCAGCCGTAGAGGCTGCCGATGAACATGCCAAGCGGATAATCGCGGTCTCTGTAGCTCTCAGCAACCTCGTCCCAGTTAAGCGGGAAACGCCCAGGAGTGTCAGGATCAAAAAAGGGCCTTAGCTTTTCCCAGTCTATCCTGTTTTTCAGCGGATAGCGGAGGTAATGCGGAATCGAGGAGGACCCAACTGTGCCCACGTAGATGCCGCCCATCCCGTCGTCCACGACAGCTCTGTTTCCTTCCTCCTTGATTATTCTTCCAGGCAGAGGCGGCCAAAACGTGGTTCGAACAGGCACCATCTCAAGGTAATCCCAGCCTTCAAGCTTCAAGTATAACTCGATTTCCCGCATGTCCCTCTTATCCATTGGAAGACCCTCCTTGTGCCACCTGTCAATCGTTTCAGTCCAAAAACCAAACTCGTAATCAGGAACCCTGTCAACCTCTTTAAACTCGTAAGTTCTAAGGAAACGTTCCCTGTGGTTCAAGACAGACTCCTCTCAAACCTGAGTTCTCGAATCAAAAATGATGACGCACAAACTATTTAATGATTCCGAAGCCTATCAGCCGCCACCTTCCCCCAATCTTCCGGCTGACCGCAACGCGGGCGTTGTCCTCCGCACAAACCGGCCGGGTAAGCTGCAGCTCAGCCACATCCTTTTTCTTGGTGACCACCTTACCAACAGTTGGAGCGGTCCCAACGTCGAGAAGAAGAAACTCACCCACATTGATTCCTTCAACATTAAGCATCTCCTTAGTTCCCACAGCCCTCTCGAAAAGGTGAAACTCAAGGGACATCTCAAGCCGCGTCTGAGGAAGAGTTCCAGGCTTACCAACGATGTTTCCAATCAGCCCATCAGCCTTGGTCAACGAGGGGTCAAGAAGCGTTCCTACACCCACTAATCCGCCGCAGTATGCCTCTTTTACCTGTCGACCCCCAGCGTGAAGGCTAACGATTTCTGTGAAAAGTGGCTCGTAAGAACTTGACTGCGGTTTCGTGATGCCCGGGCGGATCTCAATCTCTTCGCCTACTCTGAAGACGCCTTGGTAAATCGAGCCTCCTATCACGCCTCCAACAAGGTTGTCAATCGGGGTTCCAGGCTTGTTCACGTCGAAGGACCTGACAACGTGCAGCCTCGGCGGCTTCGCAGGGTCTCGAATCGGCGTTGGAATGTGTTTCTCAAGCATGTAAAGAAGAAGGTCGATGTTCACTTGGTTCTGGGCGGAGATTGGAATTACGGGCGCTTTTTCAGCAACAGTTCCCTTTGTAAAGGCTTTAATTTCCTGGTAGCTCTTCAAGGCGCGGGCTTTATCAACCAAATCAACCTTGTTTTGGGCGATTACGATTTTGTTTATGCCCACTATTTCGATGGCTGCGAGGTGCTCGCGTGTTTGAGGCTGCGGGCAAGGCTCATCAGCAGCGATGACGAGGATTACGCCGTCCATAACCGCGGCCCCAGAAAGCATAGTTGCCATTAAAGCCTCGTGGCCTGGCGCGTCGACGAAGCTTAGGGCTCTAACGTATTCGCCTTTTGAGCCGCAACGTGGACAAGTTTCCTGAGTTGAATAGTTACGTGGGCTTTCGCATTTTGGACACCTGTAAACAACTGCGTCGGCGTATCCGAGCTTGATTGTGATTCCTCGTTTTAGCTCCTCACTGTGACGTGACGACCAGACTCCGGTTAGCGATTCAACAAGCGTCGTTTTTCCGTGGTCAACATGCCCAATTGTGCCTATGTTGACCTCAGGCTGTTGCTTCAAAGCCTTTTGTTCATTCCTAACAGTCTTCTGCAGCGCCTTTTCGGTTGAATCGCTCATCTTATGGTTCTCCGTTCGTTTACTCAAATAGGAAACTGTTCACAATAAATATGTTTCTGAATGGCTATAGTTTCCCAAGCCATCTCATGTATTATTAGCCAAAATGTTACAAAATGGAACACGATAGTAATTGAAAAAATTTCTGGAAAACTGCTTTCCCCGTCTGAACTTTGTGTTCATAAACAATATCTATGGCGGGTTTAGAAACGAGAAAAATTGTGCACGCCTTTTGGGAGAGGTTTGAAGCAGAAAAGCGCTCAGCACAAAATAGGAATCCGCCAACTTCTCCCTTAGGGTGTGCACTTTAGGCTTTCTGTCTCAGCACATGTGTGACCTTGTACTTGGCTGGCTGTCTAAAGATTGTTACCGTCCTTTGGGGCTAGGCTGATTCAGCAGACTGGACGTTACATTCCACGTAGTACTGGGCGTTTTCAGTGAAAACCGTGATGCCGATTGTAACTCCGATGTCGTTGACGCTTATGCTGTCTGGACTTTCAATATAGAGTATCAAGGTGTCACCTGAGGCTAAAGGCTTGTCATAAGTGTCAGCTGTGAAGTCGTCGACCTCTCCAGTTGTGTAGAGGAAGCCTGTCCAGCTGTGAGTCTCGTTTGGGCAATTAAGCGAGGTTGAGATGGCAGAGCCGAGGCGAATGTAATACACTGTGCTCCAGCTAGCTTCGACGCCTCTTACTTGGACTTTGTCTATGACCACGTCTCTTCCGCCGACATTGTCAACAGCAACAGCAGCAATAGCAGTGCCGTTTCCGTAAACCCAGATTGCCTGTTTCGTAAGTTTCAGTTGTTCCTGCTGGGTTCTTGTTGAAGTAATGTTCACCGCGTACATTGTGACCACGCCTGCGAGGAGCACCGAAACCACCAGGATTATCAGTGTTGAGACAACGTTGCTAAGCGCTTTCCTGTTTGAAATCAGTTTTTTCATTTCATATCCATCCTATGAAGTTACGATAAACAGTCTATTCATGTATTAGGATTTGTGCGTAGAACAAGAGCACACACAGTTCAGACTGTGAATTTAGACCAACGGTTCAGACGCGGACCCTCAACACCTTTTTGGCAAAATGTGGGCATAATTTGGAAACAACTTTTTATAATGCGCAACTCTCTTAATGATGCAGAGAAAACAATGTAAGGCTGGTGGTTGTTGTGGCAAACTGCGAAAAATGTGGGCTACCACTTCCAATCGGGGCTGAATACTGTCCAAACTGCGGAGTTCCTGTCAGAAAAAGAGTTGAAGCAGCTGTTCCCGTATCTGCCCCGCTTGCTAAACTTATCGAAGCAGGCTTACTCGGAGCTTCCATAGCGATCATGATAAGTTTTTTCATTCCAGAAGGAATTGACGTGTACTTTGCTCCGTCATTTTTTGGAGCCATCGCAGCTGTCTTTCTTTTCAGAACCCGAAGGCTTGAAGAGGCTTTGGTAATTGCCTTTAGTGTTTACATTTTTACAGACGCAATAATCACGGTGCTTAATTTGTCATCGCTATACTTCAGCAACATGTCGTGGGCTGACATGGCAAACGAAGTTCCAAGCCTGTATGACGAACTATATAACGTGCCAAGCCTTACAACAATTATCGCCTACGCAGTTGACCCAATCAGCGCCGTAGTCGCAGCTTACTTGGGATACAAGGTAACGCCGAAGTACCGCGCTAGAGAACCTGCTCCCTACTCGTATGAAAGAAGAGAAGACCATGGCGGAATTGTGTACGCAGTGAAAAATGGAAAAACGAAGCCATTGGCGAACTTTACTCATAACGTTTAAATACTAAGCCATTTAGGTCATCTATACACGCTGGTCTAAGACTGAGTGGATGAAATGAACGTGCCAAAGGAAATTTCCACATACTGCCCAAGGTGCAAGACCCATACTTCGCACTCCGTTTCGCTCTATAAGGAAGGAAGAAGAAGAGCTCTTGCTGTCGGAGAACGCCAACATGAACGTAAAAGAAGAGGATATGGCGGTCAAAAGTACCCCATGTTGAAGAGGAAGGCGAAAACAACCAAGAAGCAGGCGTTAAAAATAAAATGTAAACAATGCGGTTACACCAGGCAGAAAAAGGGGATTAGGCTTAGAAAAGTAACCATACAATAGGCCAAAGGGATGGTTGATAAATGAGCCAATGGGATAAAATTATACCTAAACCTCGAACAACTTTTGTTCAAGTAAAGTGCCCAGACTGCGGAAATGAGCAGTCAATCTTCAGCCACATTGCAAACACGGTTAAATGCAACATTTGCGGAACAGTCCTCGCTGAACCAACAGGCGGTAAAGCTAAATTCAAGGGTGAAGTCGTCAAAGCTTTGGAGTAAAGACACAAAATGTCTTTCCTAAGAAAGGATGAGTGGCCTGAGCTCGGAGAGCTCGTAGTAGCCTCGGTTATCCAAATAACGAATTACGGAGTTTACGTTAAGCTGGACGAGTACGAAAAAGAAGGCTTTCTGCACATTTCTGAAATCTCTTCGAGCTGGGTAAGAAACATCCGCGACTACGTTCATGAAGGAGAAAAAGTCGTCCTGAAAGTTTTAAGAGTTGACCCTGAAAAAAAACAAATTGACCTTTCACTGCGAAGAGTCACGAGAAGTGAAAGAAGAGAAAAAATGCTTTTGTGGAAACAAGCCAAAAAGGCTGAAAGCCTGCTTAGAAGCGTGTCTCAAAAACTCGGGATACCAGTTGAACAAGTTTATGAAAAGGCGGGGACACTGCTTGAACAGGCGTTTGAGACACTTTACGAAGGACTCGAAAAAGCAGCGAGAGAGGGAGTAGATGCGCTTTTAGAAAAGGGAATACCTAAAGACTTGGCTGATGCGCTAACAGAAGTTTCTAAAGACAAAATTAGGATATCCGTGGTAAAAACCAAAGGAATCTTGAATATCAGCTGCACCCAGCCAGACGGCGTAGTTCGAATTAGGGAAGCCTTAAAAAAAGCTCAAAATGTAAATGTGGCTCGCGGAGCAAAGATTGAGATATACACTGTTTCGCCTCCCAAGTACCGCATAGAAGTCACAGCAAGCGACCATAAAGAGGCGAACGACATAATGAAAAGAGCCACAGACGCCGCTATCAAGGGAATACTGAAGGCGGGAGGGCAGGGAACCTTCGAAAGAGGATAGCCTTCATGGTTTGGCTGATGAGAAAATGCACTCGCTGCGGAAAATACACGCTTAAGCAGGATAAATGCCCACATTGCGGCGGAGAAACACGCATACCTCACCCAGCTAAGTTTTCGCCGGAAGACAAATACGCAAAATACAAAGGCATGATGAGGAGCCTTAAGGAATGAAAGAGACAACAATAACCGTTATTGAAAAGGTTAAGTTAAATAATCCTGTTTTGATTGAAGGGCTGCCAGGGCAAGGCATGGTTGGAAAAATCGTGGTAGATTACCTCATAAAGCAACTACAAGCTCAAAAGATAGCTGAACTCTATTCCCCACACTACGCGTATTATGTTCTAGTTAACAAGTCCGGCGCAGTGAGGCTACTTCGCTCCGAATTTTACTGCTGGAAAAACCAGAAGGGCGGAAGCGACCTCATATTGTTAACTGGCGACACTCAACCTCAGACTATTGAAGGACAATACGAGGTGGCAGACGCCATACTAGGGTTCGCTGAACAAAACAACACAAAGCTAATATTGACGGTAGGCGGATACCGCACAGAATCCAAGGAGGAACCGCTAGTCTACATCTCCGCCACAAACCAGGAACTGCTGAAAAGGGCTTCAGAAATTGGAGTAAAGAACAGTCCGCCTGGAAGCCCAATAGTTGGAACAGCTGGTCTGCTAGTTGGACTTGCAAAACTCAGAAACATAGATGCTGCTTGTCTGCTTGCTGAGACGCCTGGATATTTGCCTGACCCAAAGGCTGCGAAAAGCGTCGTGAAAGTAGTTTCGAAAATGCTTGAGTTCGATGTTGACCTTTCTGAGCTAGACAACGAAATTGCTAAGTCTGAACAGATTGAGGAAAGAATGAGGAAGATAGAGGAACAAAGAAGAGACAGCGAAAAGATTCGACGTAAGGTAGAGGAAGAAAAAGTTTCCTACATCAGCTAAACGACGAAGTTCCCCTGATTTTTATAGTACCGTTGAAGAACCCTCTTGAATTCCTCGAGGTCGCTGATAGAATGGTTGATGGCACTAATGTGAGAGTTAATCAGTTCATACAGCTCAGTTTTTCCACTTGCCTCTGTAAGGTCGTCCATAAGCTGTTCAGCAACTATCTCTGTGAGGTCACTTCTTTTCGTAACAGAATTTAGGGCATCAAGAATCTTCGTTTTTAACTCTTCAACCTGAGGGTTTGGAAGCTCACCCTTGTTGATTTGATCTGTGATCTGGTAAACAACTTTTTTCGCAGAAAGTGGCAGAAACTTTTTAGCAGCAACCTCGCCTCTCGGGGTCAGGAAGACTAAGAGAGGAACTGTGTCCACGCCGTAAAGTTCTGCCAGCTCGTTATTCACAGGGTCATCTATGTTAATTAAGCGTATGTGAATGTCCTTCCGTTCTTGACCGAGCTTCTTGGTGATCTTTGTAAGCTTCTTCTCGTTTTCATGCATGTCAGAGTAAAAATACATTATTTCAACTTTTCTTTCGCTCAAGGTAATTCACACACGCCTTCATGAAGCATGATTACAAAAAAGAAAAAAGAGGATGTTGCCTTGCTAAAGGCTTTTTAGCCTTTCACCGTTATTTCTTTAACTACTCCCGCAGCAATCGTTGTTCCCATGTCGCGGACTGCGAACCGTCCTAGCTCTGGAAATTCAGTGTAGACCTCAAGGCAAATTGATCGGAGCGGCTCAAATCTAACCAAAGCGCTGTCCCCAGTCTTCAAGAAAGACGGGTGCTCCTCAATAGTTTGACCAGTCCTAGGATCTATCTTTCTGATGAGCTCAGAGAACTTGCAGGCTATTTGACATGTGTGGGCGTGTAAAACCGGAGTGTATCCAGCAGCAATAGCAGTCGGGTGATGAATAACGATAATTTGGCCAATGAATTCCTTAGCCACTGTAGGTGGGTTAGACGGATGTCCAGCTACGTCGCCTCTTTTAATGTCGTTCTTTGCGACTCCTCGAACGTTGAACCCGATGTTGTCTCCTGGCTCAGCCCTTGGAATTCTGGCATGATGAGTTTCCAAAGATTTAACTTCGCCCGAAACGTTCGAAGGCATGAACACTATGGTGTCGCCTTCCTTCAGCACGCCTGTTTCAACCCTTCCCACAGGAACGGTTCCGACACCTGTGATGCTGTAAACGTCTTGGATGGGTAGCCTTAAAGGTTTGTCAGTTGGCTTTGGAGGTATCGTTAACTTGTCTAAAGCGTCATACAGGCATGGTCCATCATACCATGGCATCTTGTCGCTCTTCTTAACTAAGTTGTCTCCTGTCCAGCCGGATGTTGGTACAAAGTTGATTGTAGCTGGGTTGTAGCCTACGAGCTTAAGCATTCGGCTAACTTCATTCTTGATTTCTTCATATCGTTCTTTGTTCCAGTTGACCGACGGGTCGTCCATCTTGTTTATGGCTACGACAAGCTGTCTAACTCCCAAAGTGAAGGCGAGAAAAGCGTGTTCTCTTGTCTGTCCGCCAGCTCCGATTCCAGCCTCGAACTCTCCTTTCTTAGCTGAAACGAAAAGTACAGCAGCGTCTGCTTGGCTTGCGCCTGTAATCATGTTTTTAACGAAGTCTCTGTGTCCAGGAGCGTCGATGATTGTAAAGAAGTAATGTGGAGTCTCAAACTTTAGGAATCGGAGGTCTATTGTGATTCCTCTTTCTCTTTCTTCCTTCAGGTTGTCAAGAACCCAAGCGTACTTGAAGGTGACTTTGCCCATCTTTGCTGCTTCTTCTTCGTAAGCCTTGATGGTCCTCTCGTCAACAGCACCTGAAAGATAGAGCAGGTGGCCTGTGGTTGTTGATTTTCCATGGTCAATATGCCCGATAATCACTAGATTCAAATGAGGCTTTTCTGGTTTGCTCATACTTAATCCTCCATTTTTTCACGTTTTTTCATATTGTTTTGGTGGAAACGGTTAAACATCAGAACAATCCGTTATTTTAACTTTATCCCTCAATTCCTGCGTCTAAACTGTGGCATGTAAGGCTCATGCGCTTTCAAAAGCTCCTCCATTATTGCCTTTGCAGCCTTCATGTCATGCACGTATGGGCTTGCTAGAACAGCCTGGTACAACAGGTTTTTGTCGCCGCTAAGAGCAGCGTCGACCGTGAGCTGCTGCCAGTTCAGGATGTGATGCGTAATCCCAAGAAGTGGCTTCGGCAGGCTTCCAGCATTAATAGGCGTTAAGCCTCTCCTGTCCACTATGCAGTGACCCTCAACGATTGCGTCGCTTGGAAGATTCGGTATGGCGCCATTGTTTACGAAGTTGATTCCTCCCCATTCTCGTCTCTCGTTTGAGGCTATGCTGATTATGACGCCAATCACGTGCCTAGAATGGTAAAGCCTAAAACAGTAAAGGTTAGGGTGGTCTTCGTATCTTGCGCCTGCAACCATTTCTTCAATGAACTTCCAAGCTTGAGGCGACCAGCCTAGAGCTGAGTCAAGCCTTTCTTTTTCCCTCATAAGCATGGCTCTCCGTTGATTCAAGACCTTGTCATGCTCCCACAGCATACGGCAATGAGAGGGACAAATGTTGAAATACCCGTAAGCCTCGAGAAGCCTCAACCTGAACGCTTCAACAGAATCTTGACCAGCAGTTTTGTCTTGCTCTTTAACCTTGTTTTTCAAGAGCTCATACCCGTCTATCCCGTTAACGAGTAAGTCAACAAGCCAAGTGCAGTGGTTGACCCCTATGGCCCGAGACTTTAAATCAGGATTGTTGGTGTATCGCCTTTCGTAAGGCGGCATGTCAAACAAGTGGGGAAGGTAACTCATCGCGAAGCCTGCGAAACAGTCGCACAGGCCAATAAACTTAACCTTGGTTTCTCTTCGAACCGCATCGGTCACAAAATTTGTCGGATTCACGTAGCTAACCGCCCACGCGTCAGGACAGAGATCCTCCATCAGCCTGCAGTACTCAAGTGTTGCTGGAATAGTGCATTGCGCCATGAACGTGCCTCCTGGACCCGCGGTTTCGTCGCCTGCTATGCCGTACTTTGTTGGAATCTCGAAGTCGTACCTCATGTGTTCCTCGCCGCCGATACGGTAGCTCGGCATAACAAAAGTGGCGCCGTCAAGAGCCTTTTTCGCGTCGGTTGTCCAAGAGAACTTCATCTTAACTTTTGCTCGTTTAGCCAGCTCTTCTCCCAACTTCGTCAATAATGGCAAACGAGTTGGATTTATGTCCATGAGGCAGACATCGCTTCCTTCAAAGACCTCTTTGTTTTCAAGCATCACATAAGTTAAAGAGGGAACAAACGGGCTTCCGCCGCCAAGAACAACGATTTTTTCATCCGCCATACAGTTTATTCTCCATTCATAATCAGATACATTTATTGGTCTTCAGAAACTTATCTCTTTCCGCAGCTATACAAAACTTTTAGGCTGCATCCAGCTGCGAAAACTTGGCTATTTATTAAGTAACAGAAACGCTGAGCTATACATAATATGTGGGAAAAAAATACTAAAAATATCACATAAACCAACTTGATTAAAATAAAGATTAACGTAACAGTACAGTTTTATATAACCAAGTTGGTGATTTTTATTTAGGGGAGTTTCGGAAATAATGAGCGAACATGAGGAACCGTTCAGGTTACGTCCTTTCTCCTTGGGCTATGTCGTATTTGTTATTCTTTTTTCTTTTGTAATGATGCTTTTTGCCTGGAGCACAACAGCTTCGTATCCACCTGAATATAGTGGGCTCCGCGTACAGGACATAGTAGGGCTACTTTTCATCATCGGACACACCCAGATGTTCGCTCAGGTATATATGTGGCACAAGAAACCGTAACGAAAGGACAGATGGTTTCGCGTAACAGGTTGTCTTTGGCTGCTTTCACTCTGTTTCTTACCCTTGCCCTTGTAGTGGCGTGGAATATGTATTGCTCTCATCCCATTTTGGCGACTTTTCTGCTAGTTTGGCTCTCCATTTATAACATCTTTCCTATACACATACTGCTAAGGAGAAAACTGATACCCAAAAGATGGCTCCTTTTCGTAACGCTGATATTTTTTGTCTGTTTTCTCGCCCTAATGTGGTTTTTCAGCCAAAGCTATTTCGAGCTCGGGTGTTAGATCTATCCTAAGACTTCTGCAGTTTTATCGGAATTCATATAATGAAGCCTTAACATCAAAGATTTTTCAGGAAAACTGCTTTGCGAAAGTGTTTCAGAAGAAAAACGTCCATAACGTTTATTAACGGTAATGGCGCTATGCTTTGCGGTGGCTTGAAATGAGGGACCGTCTTTGCCTTCCAATTTTTACGTAAGTCAGCCATCTTTTTTAGTGAAAACCTTATAGTAAAAACTTTTCACCCCTCATTGTTCTGGCATGGATTAAGTTTCTTAGTCAGAAATAGGTTTCACTTGTTTTATGTCGGGATGGCCGAGTGGCTTAGGCAAGCGGCTGCAGACCGCTGTACGAGGGTTCGAATCCCTCTCCCGGCTCCAAAACCTATTTGATGCTGCTCAACGAACTTTATTGTGGTTGGTTGTCATGGATAAAATTAAGGACGCTCAGAGGTACGCTCATCTTAGAAACCACTACAAGGGCTTAACCATAATTCAAGCGATAATGACTGGAGGTGTGGTTCCAGAAGAAGTGCAAAAAAGGCTTTTTGAGGAAGGCTGGACCAGAACCGGATACACGTTATGTTTCGACTGCATGAAGGGAAGGTCAGACCTGATTGCTAAACCACCAGTTGACACATTCCTTGAGGACATCGCATCTTTCTTCGGTGGAGAACAGGCGCAGCATACCTTTGGGTGCCGAGCTGCCCAGTTCGCCGTCATGAAAACCGCAAGTGAGATGGTCAAAGAGTATGACACAAACAAATTTGCGCCTGTGGTTCTGGCTGACCCGCTTTGCCATTACACAACTGCTTTGGCAGCGGAGGCAGCTGGCTTACAGCTTACAGAGCCCCCGCATACAGGTCACCCTGAATATAAGGTTGAGGCCGAGGGTTTCCGACAAAAAATTGAGGAAATTAAGCGGAAAACTGGAAAACTTCCTTGTCTCGTAATTGTCACTCACGTGGATCCATACCATGGCAACGTTGGTCCTGCAGAGAAAGTTGGCGGGATCGCTGAGGAATACGGAGTTCCTTACATGGTTAACGCCGCGTACACTGCTGGAGTCATGCCCGTTGACATGAGAGACTTCAAAGCGGATTTTCTCACTGTTTCGGCGCACAAGTCGATGGCCTCGCTTGGTCCTTTGGGTTTTCTTGTGACAAGAGGCGAGTGGACAGAGAAGGCCTTCAGATGCTCAAAGATTGTCGCTGAAGGAACAGGTAGAACGTGGAAAAACAAGATCCTAAACGTTTTTGGATGTAGCATAGGCGGAGTTCCTCTGATTTCGTCGATGTACGCTTTCCCATACGTGTTGGAACGCGTAGAAAAATGGGAGACGGAACTTGAAAAGACACGTTGGTTCATCCAGCAGATGGAGAAGATGGAAGGTGTCAGGCTGATAGGCGAAAGACCACATAGGCATCACCTTATGCATTTTGAGACACCAATCTTCTGGGAAATCTCGCGGCGCCACAAGAGAAAGGGCTTCTTTCTGGCTGACGAAATGGTTAACCGCGGCATAGTTGGGTTGCAGCGAGGCTTAACAAAGAACATTAAGCTTTCCTTGTACGGACTTGGATGGGACGACGTGAAAAAGGTTAGGGACAACTTCCACGAAGTTGCTGAAAGATACGTCAAGGAATTCAAGCTAGATTATAATGTGCCCTAAAACCTTGAGGATGCATCAAAAAATTCGAAAAAACGTTTTGGACAAAAACTTTTGAGAAAACAGGGGCTTGTTCTAAACATAACTATGTTCTAGTCATGTTTAATATCGTCTAAAGGACCTTCGTCTCGGCGGTCTCTTCTTGGCCCAACATTCTCGGCAGTATACCGGTCTGTTTGGGTCGGGTTTGAAGGGAACTTCGCATTCCTTGCCGCATTCAGAACAAACCGCCTTGAACATCTCGCGCTCTGGGTGTTCTGCCATGCTACTTTTCACACTCCTTTACTTTATTTGGCAAATAAAACCAAGCCTATCACGGGAGGCATTTGGTCTTTGCGCTGATGCCTAAGTTAGAACGGGCTTGCCTATAATACTTTCTATTCATATCGGTTTGTACGTAAGGTTTTTATGCCCTTGGATATACCGTATTGTTACGTGATGATGGACACCATTCTGAGCTTACGTAATGATGAGATGGAGCGACACTGAAACAATCCATCATCAAAAACGAATTTTTACAAGCCGTAACTAGCCTGAAAAGTACTTTAGGCTGATTCTGCAATGTTTATGTTTTCATTGTTATGTTGTCTGTTTCTTTCTTTTTCGGGGTTCTTTTTCGCCTTTAATTTATCAGAAACTTTTGATAGTTTTCAACAAAAAATTTTCTTCCTTTCCGTTCTACTTTAAATCCTTCGTTTTCTAACATCTCTTTCTGAGCTTCTGCACCGCCTGGAAACTTTTCGTTTAGAGACCCATCTGCCTTTAAGGTCCGCCAATAAGGAACATCGAGGTCTTTACCTTGTCTACGTGCTTCTTCAGCTGCATTAGCTGCTACCATGATGAAGATTCCTGTTGTAAGTGAACAGCAGCCTTTAACATTGTGATTCTGGGCGATCTTCTTGCAGATTTTAATTATGGTCGCTAGCTTTCCTTTTGGCACGTTCTTCATTACTTCAATAACTTCGCTGGGATTCACGAGGATCACTTCATCGCCGGGTTCAGCTCCCATTTTGTGAACAGCATTGTAGCATGGAAACCTTTTCTCCAATTTCAGTATTTTTGGAAAACCTTTCTTGTCTGCCAGTTTCTCTTGCCAAGACTTTCTTTTATAACCCATAAAGACACTTCCATCTTGTAACCATTCTTTATTGTTTGCCTGTGTTTATAGTTTGCCACGCTTTTCATGTTCAGTAAAATGGTTTCTGTTAATACTCTCAACCAGTTGCTCTTTGGTTTATTAAATATTGATTTTTTGTTGCGGCAAGTAGCATGAATAATGAAACTGCCAATGTTGCAGACACCAACATGAACGGTACTCTTGGATTTATGCTGAACAAGTAACCCATCAGTGCAGGAGCTGGTAAGCTCAGAAGAGACGAGAGCGTAATTGTTATGGACAGTATTTTTGCTCTTGCTCTTGTGTCAGCAAATTCTATTTCGTTTGTCAGGAAGGTGCGGGACACAGAGAAAGATGTTGAAGTGTAGACACCTAAGACCACGCCAGAAAGCACAGCAATTAACAAGCTTCCAGTAGGTGATAAAGAAAGCAAAAGAAGGGACACACACCCAAGTCCGTAGCCTATGGCTAAAATCTTAATGTAACTGGCTTTGGACGAGAGCTTAGGAACTACGAGTGAAGCAATTATGAGAGCTGACGTGGCAGTTGCCGTAGGCACAAGCGAGGCCAGTTCGCTACTAAGCCTTAAGCCGTTATCATGAGTTAAAAACAAAGAAAGATACGTTGTAGACGCATAATAGAAGCTCCCAAGGACAGATGTCAACAGCAAAACCAGAATTAGGCGGTTCCTCCGCATCACAAATAAAGACTCCTTGTATCCCTTTAGCCCCGCGAAGCTTTTTTCTTTCATGATTTGTTGCCCCAGTTTGGTTTCTTTAAGGAGCACCTGCCTAATCGTGAACATCAGTGTCATAGAAGCAAAAGATACTGCAAACAGCATCCGAGTTCCAGAGTCAATTCCATACAACCCAATTATGATGCCGGCTAGAGGAGTTGAGAGGTAGCCAATGTTAAAGATCGCCGAGACGGTTCCGTAGATGCTTGATCTGTATTCAGGCGTTGTGTCTTCAACAAGCATGCACTCCCATACTGAGTAAACTACTGAACCTAAACCTTCCAGAATGTACGCTGTTAAGGCGTGCCAAACATTTTGTGTCCAGTGCCAAACAATTAGTGACGAAAGCCAAGAGAAGCTGTCGAAAAACATGAAGACCCTCTTTCTCCCAAACTTGTCAGCCGAATATCCACCCACTAAGGGCGAAACAATCATGGATACGGATAAAATCGTTGATAAAAGACCAATTTGAACCTCAGAAAGCCCGATTGCTTGGTTTAGAAAAATTGGTCGGTAAAAGAAGACCCAGCTCATCGGTATGCTCCAGAATCCTTCGGTGGCAACAAGAACCTTAGCGTTTCTTCCCCATTGAGAGAATCCCTTAGCTAAGCCATTGTGAAACATCGCTGAAAGCTGCTGCTTAACCTGTGTCAACAGCGACCTCCTCAAATTTTCCGGCTTGAAAGATTGTTATTTCAGAGAAGGCGAACCTATTATTCCTTTCCAAATTTTAACAAGATGTCGGGCTGTTTGGAATCGTCTTCTCTAAGGTTTTATCTTGAGTTCTTTTTTACGTCATCTTCCACGCTCAACTTTTGTGTTTCTTTCTTTTCCACTTTAACAACGAGTCTGAGTCTCTAAATGCAAGCGTAGGCAAAAGATGCGACAAAAAATGCTCTAAAGTCATTCTTCTAATTTTTCCTTTGGGTGCTGTTTACATTTATACTTCATTATCTTAATGTGGATCTATACTCGACTACTCTTGAACGTAAGTATAGACAACGTAGCCGCTGTTCACTTACCAATTTACACCTTTATCATGGCGTAAAATGTTAATGAATCTCAGATTTCGCCTTTCTCAATCATTTCAGCCAAAGGGTATCCCTTGACGGACAAGGGTAAAAACACTTTTGCCCTTCTCCTCGCGGACTCGTGGATTGCCATGATTATTTCAAGAGCTGCCCTTCCTTGTTGACCGCTACTTGGATGTTCACTGTTTCTTTCGATGCTTTCAATTAAAGCCACTATTTGCGTGGCAAACGGGTCTATTGTGCCTTTAAGTTGCGGAACTTTCCAGTCTACGTCGCCTTTGCCTTTGTATCTTAACCTAGGATTTTCTCTTTCGCCAACGTCAATTCTGCCTTCTGAACCGTGCACGTAGACCGTCGTGTATTTAGCTCCTCTTCTCCACCACATAGTAGATTGAGGCAACAAAGCAGAAGAATCAGCCTGAACGGCGTTACTTTGTTGTTTCCCGTAAGGTAACCCGATTTCAAGGAAGGCTCTTACGCCGTTTTCGAACTCGAAGTAGCTTATGGAGGAGTCCTCAATGTAGTGGCCGTATCTTGTCCGTTTTCCTCTGGCGTCAACTTGGCCAACAACCCAGTTTACAGGCACGTCGCCAGCGTAGAACCGAATCATGTCAATTATGTGGGTACCGTCTGAAAGAAGGTCTCCAACAGTTACGCCGTGAATAAAGTAAACCTCACCTATTGCGCCTGAAAGAATCAGTTTACGAGCTTCGGCGTAAGGCTCAGAGAAACGACGCATGTGCCCAATAGCAAGTTTCACGCCGTGCTCATCGCACGCCTCAATCATTGCGTCAGCCTCAGCAAGGTTCACCGCCATCGGTTTCTCGCACAGAATCCCCCTGACGCCTGATTTGGCTGAGTTGATTGTCATTTCTGCGTGCAACGGAGGCCAAGTGCAGATGCTTACAATGTCCAAGTCCTCTTTCTCAAGCATCACCTTATAGTTAGTGTACAAGTTCTGTATGCCGTAGTTTTTTTGGAAAAGCGCCAGCTGCTCTTTGCTGATGTCAGCTGCAGCTGTTATTTCTATTCCTAATGCTTTGTAGCCTTTTGCGTGTGCGTTAGCGATACTTCCGCAACCAATAATTCCAGCCTTATAGGATTTCATCTTGCATCGTAAAACATACATCAATGTTCCATAAGAATTTATTCTAAAATCCCCTAAAAGCAGGCTTGTGCAAAACATGGCTGAGTTCGAGATTCGTGACAAAGACCTTTTGGCAAGAATTGGAAAACTTAAAACGAAGAGCGGAAGCTTCGAGACTCCAGCTTTCATGCCCGTTATTAACATGGCAAGACAGTCCGTGGCTCCAAAGGAACTTTGGAATGATTTCGGCTGCAGGATACTCATAACAAACGCTTACCTAATCAAGAAGCAAAGCGAAGAAACAGCCAAGAAAAATGGGGTTCACAGGTTCCTCGACTTCCCAGGCGTTGTCATGACGGACTCAGGCGCCTACCAGATTCTCGCATACGGCAATGTGGAGGTTACTCCAGCAGAGATTGTGAGGTTTCAGGAAGAAATTGGTACAGACATTGCAACAATTCTCGATGTACCAACAGGATGGAAGGTTATAAAACAAAAGGCAGAAGCCACGGTTGAGGAAACCCTGAAAAGAGCTGAGGAGCTGGAAGCCCAAAAAACCCGTCAAGACCTACTTTGGGTCGGCCCCGTTCAGGGCGGCCGCTTTTTGGACCTTGTAGCTAAGTCCGCGAAACAGATGGGCAAGCTTGCGTTTGACATTCACGCTCTTGGAAGCCCAACGCCTGTAATGGAGCAGTACCTTTTCAGCCTGCTTGTAGACATGGTTTTAACGGCAAAAATGAATCTTCCTCCTGAGCGGCCTTTTCATCTTTTTGGCGCAGGTCACCCGTTTATGTTCTCTTTAGCTGTTGCTCTTGGATGCGACCTTTTCGACTCTGCAGCATACAGCCTTTTCGCCCAAGACGACCGTTACCTTACCAGCTCTGGAACTGTTCATTTAGAGGACATCAAATATTTTCCATGTTCGTGTCCTATATGCGCAAAAAGAGATCCCAAAGATCTGTTGGAAATGCCAAAGTCTGAACGTGAAAAAGAACTAAGCAGGCATAACCTTTATGTTTGCTTTTCAGAAATGAGGCGGATTAAGCAGGCAATCGTCGAGGGAAGGCTTTGGGAACACGTGGAGATGCAGGCTCACAGCCACCCGTCTCTTCTGCAAGCCTTGAAAAGTTTGAGGAAATACGCAGACTATATTGAAAAGCACAGCCCAGTTACAAAGAGAAGTGGACTCTTCTATTTCACATCATTGGGGCTCGCAAGACCAGAGGTTATCCGACATGGAAAAAGGCTTCTAGAAAGGTACACCCCGCCTAGTGGAGCAAAAATTCTTGTCCTAGTTCCAGATTATAGAAGCAAACAGGTTCAAAGGGGCAAACAAGTTAAAAAAGCCTTATCCTTAGTCCGCGAGAAACTTGGTGTAAGCGAATCTGAGGTTCATCTGTGCGTCTATACTCCTCCTTTCGGCGTTGTTCCGTCTGAGTTAAAAGGCGTTTACCCTCTTTCCCAAAACGAATGTGCCTTTCCACCTGACTTTGAAACAGTTGAATACGTCGCTGAACGAGTCGCAGAATACGTTAAAGCAGTGGGCTACGAGAAAACAGTAATGCTGGCTGAACATGGCACGTGGCAAGAGAAGGTAGCTGAGATGTCTAAACTTCTATGCGCCCAAAAGGAGAAAACTCTTGAACTGATTTACACATAGGCGTTATGTAACAAACTTGCCGGCTATTGCCACACACACTTGGCTGAATACTTGGAAGTCCGCAGACCGTGAATTCGTGAAAAAAGGAACCCAATAAAATAATGTTTATTAATGCTATTGTGCATCTATACGAAGGTTCATGACAAAAATTTTAACATATTTAGTGCATAATTGATGTTTACAGAATTGGATGGTGAAGACGTTTACGTTGGAAATTAAATTTTTAGGTAGCGCCAGAGAAGTAGGGAGAGCTGCCATTTCAGTCAAAACGAAGAATACTCACGTGTTGTTGGATTATGGAGTCATGCTCAATCATACACCCGGGTTTCCGATGCATGTTCCGCCCAAAGAGGTTGACGCTGTTATCATAACACACAGCCACCTCGACCATTCAGGAGCAGTTCCCATTTTTCACATTCAAGAAAGAAACCCCGTTTATGGGACAAGAATGACCTTTGACTTTGCGAACATCCTGATTAAGGACTTCATTAACCTTTCAAGTTATTACCTTCCATTTGAGTTTCTTGAGCTGCGTTCGATGATGCGTAGCCGAAAAGAACTCTGGTTTCGAGAGAACACAGCCATCGGAGACTTGAATGTTCAGCTCCTGAATTCTGGGCACCTTCCAGGCGGAGCCCAAGTTTTAGTTGAGTCGGATGATAAAAGGCTTCTGTACACAAGCGACTTCAACACAATTGAAACAAGGCTTCTTGCACCTGCCGACCAGGATTACGGAGAGCTTGACGCTGTGATTATAGAAAGCACCTACGCCAACGAGGAACACACGCCGAGGAAAGAACTTGAAGAAAGATTTGTGGCAGAAGTGACCGCCATTGTTGAGAAAGGTGGCACAGTGTTGGTTCCAGCCTTCAGTGTTGGCAGAGCTCAAGAAATAGCCTGCGTACTAGAAGCGTACCATTTCGAGTATCCCATTATGATTGACGGTATGGCTCGAGAGGCAAGCCGAATTTTGATGGAACACCCAGAATTCGTTAGGGACAAACGGTTATTTGTTGATGCAATTCACGAAACCAATTGGGTTGAAAGCTGGAGAGACCGAAGATTAGCGTCGAAGAAGCCTGGAGTCATAATTTCTCCAGCTGGAATGCTGAAGGGCGGCCCGGCAGGCTCATACTTGCAGATGATCGGTAAAAAGACTGGAAACGCGATTTTTCTCGTCGGTTATCAGATTCCAGGAACACCTGGGAAAGAGTTGCTTGAGAAGGGCAGATGCGTCATCGATGGTCGAATGCGGAAGGTCAAAGCAAAAGTTGGTTTCTTCGATTTCAGCAGCCATGCTGGGGCAACGGAGCTCCGCGAAACCGTGAAGAAATTTAAAGGCAATCCAACAGTCTACGTAGTTCATGGCGCAGAAGGCAACTGCCCTAAGTTGGCAAAATGGATTAAAGAAGAAATTGGTTTGCAATCTTTTGCGCCAAACACTGGCGACACTTTCACTGTCTAATAAAGAATAGGAAATTGACAGTTGATTGCGGATGAAAATTTCAGTTCTTCCAATAGGCGAAATTGAAGAGAATGTCCTAAAAACGTTACAAGACAGATTAATTAAGGTCTTTTCCGGCAGCACCTGTAAGATTTTGCCTAACTTGGCTGTGCCAAGGGAATCCTATAACATAGTGAGGCGTCAGTACAACTCAACCTTGATTTTGCATAAGATCCTGAGGTTTGCTGATTCATTTGGGACGTTTAGAAGCAGAGAATACCGTGCCTTAGGAGTAGCCGACGTTGACCTATATGCGGAAGGCTTAAACTTCGTTTTCGGCGAGGCTCAATGTCCAGGAAAAGCAGCTGTCATTTCGCTTTATCGTTTAAGGCCGGAATTCTATGGAGCGCCAAAGGACGAGGGGCTTTTTCTCGAAAGGGCTGTTAAGGAAGCAGTTCACGAGTTAGGGCACACGCTTGGACTAAGACACTGCACAAACCCTCTTTGTGTGATGCATTTCAGCCTCCACATAGGCATGACAGACCGAAAACAGGCGGAATTCTGTAGCTCATGTAAGATGAATGTTAGGAACTAAACGATTCGTTATTAGTCAGTAATATTCATTCATTTTTTATGTGCTCCAAAATTTCTTTTGGTTTATACATCTGCGGGTGGTAAAGTGGATGCGCCATGCACCAGTTAACTCCTTCAAACATCTTCTGTTTATTCCACGCAGGTGGCTTTGCATCTTCGCTGTTCGGCAGCCACAATAGATGAATGATAAAAGATTCATCTACATGTTTGATTTTATGCTTAACAATTATTGACTAAACTTTGGCAAATTTTAGGTTATCTCCATCTGGTATAGGGTTTTTAGGCCTTTGAGGTCTGAGAGGGTAAGTTTGAGGATTTCGTCGGGGTTTCTGACTTTTTGGGCGAACTTAGCAACCAGCTCAACGAAGGACTTGAGGACCTCC
>JAGTQS010000049.1:0-5204 GCA_018397055.1 Candidatus Bathyarchaeota archaeon
GTCTTGGTACAGTTTTATTCAGGGTTACCTTTCACCTCCGTCGTGTTATTTTGCACAGCACAAAGAGGCTGAGGGTAGCCCTAAAAAGCTAACCTACAATTGAACGCCACGAAAAAATTTGAGGATAGAGGCAACAAAAATAATGGAGGCTCTCGAAAAACAACGTATTTCTTCGGTGGTTCATGGCAGTATAGCTAGAGGAGATGTCACTCAAAAAAGCGACATAGACGTTTTTATTCCTCAGATTGTTTCTTCGTTTTCAGTTGAAACAGCTCTTGAAAAGTCAGGGTTCCCAGCGTTTAACAGATTCATAGTTCAAGCTACGCCGTCATATGCAATAAAGGGTTACATAGAAATTAGCGAAAAAAGAACCGTTTCATTTCCTCTAACTAGAATGAGGAAAAAAGAAAGAGAATTTTACATTTTCAGCGGAGAAGCAAATATAGATACGATAAAAAACGACCTGAGGGTATCAGGGGTTGATAAAAGGTTAATGCTCATCGAACCAACACAGTTTGGCCACATAGAAAGCAGTATAATTGGTCGGGAAGAACACGTTGCCAGCCTTCTGAAAATATCGGTTGAGACAGTCATAGATCGTTGCCGTGCCCTAACAAGAAGAGACAAAGTAGGAAGAACAGGACTCTTTATAGAAAGGTCTCTGATGCCAAATGAAACGTTTGAGTTAACCTTGAAAAAACTTGCAGATGAGAAACCTGAGGTTCGAAGGAGACTACGAATGGTATAGAATCCTCACTTTACAATTTCGCGCAGATGAATTTTCATTTGCCCTATTTTGCCACCGTAGTTTCCAGCTGAGATCTTAACGACCCCTTTAACTTTTGTCGCTGCATTTATGCCCTCGGCCATTGCTCTTTTCACGGATTTAATGTCAAGCCCATTTATGACGATTTCATATATGCTTCTAACGTTTTTTGGCACTTGCGTATCCGAAACGTAATCCTTTATTGCCGGACAAAAAGGATGATTGGTCGATGCTGGGAGCTTATATTTTAAAGAGCCAACCTTAGAGCCTGACCTACATATTCCTCCAGGAAACGGCAAAATCACGTATTTCACATTTTTCCGAATAGAATCTACGGCATCCTCAGCTGCCTTTAATCCATGTCTGAAGTCTTCTGCAAAGATTAAGAAGTTTCCGCCGGCCACGGCTTTCGCAGCGCCAAACGTGCTTTCGACGATAAACTCGCCTTCCATGACTGGAATACGCCAAACTTTTCTTCCTTTAAACTCGTCTTTTTTCTGAAAACCGTCGCCGAATAACCTAAGGCTTCTTCCAACCTTGAGTTTTCTTGCTGCTGAAGGTAAACCATTAAAGGCTGCGGTTGTTGGGCAAGTCATAATACACTGGCCAACTCTGCTTATCATCTGTTTTTTGAGGGCTTCTCTCGTCTGATGGTAGATTTGTATCATAACGCCTGGTCTATTGTCAAGTGTTTCGTTTGGCGAAATAATGGCTTCGATTCCAGCTTCAGAAGGAGATCCAATTATCGATGAGGCAAAACCTGTAGATACATTAGCTGCTGTAAGTGCCCATTTTTCGTTTTCCGCCGTAATTAAGATTCTACCAGCCCACATTTCAAACAGCTCTGCAAAAGTATCCTCAATATCAACATTGTTAAGTCTGAACATTACATGTCTCTCCGTTGTTTTCTGTATGCGATGATTTTTGTCTTAATTTAAATATGAATGCACAATCTATGTATTAAGACTTAACAAAAATTTCAGTTAAGATTGTGGTCAAAAACTCCCATAATATCAAGATTCCTGAAAAATAACGGTAACTTGATAAATGTGAAAATGAATATCAAGCTAAAAATTCCGTGGATGAACAAGATTGGAAGCCATATTGCTCACTGGCAGAACAATAGACCAAGGTTGCAGCAAAGAGTCAGGTAAAGAATCTGAGGACTATAAAGAAAGTGTGGCAATATGCGAAATGAATGCTGACGACATGAAAAATTCAGGAATAAAAGAGAAGAGTAATGTGAAAGTGACAACTGAGTTTGGCTCGGTTGTCGTTAAAGCGGTCAAGTCTCAAAGACTTAGAACCCGAGGCGTGGTGTTCATCCCATACGGTCCGTGGGTAAACCAGGTTTTAGCGTCAAACACAGATGGAACAGGAATGCCTTTGATTAAGGGAGTAAAGGCAATAGTTGAACCCACAAACGATGAGGTTCCAACTATCAATGAAATTCTATCAAAAGAACCAATGAAAAATTATACGGTGAAATGAAAAGTTGACAGTAGTCCCGAACATTATTTGCCCAGTATGCGGATGCTGCTGCGACGATATAGAGGTTACAGTTGAAAACAACGAAATCGTCAAGGTAAAAAATGCCTGCGCCATGGGTGCATCGAAATTTGAAAGCTATAGCAAACACAGAAACACAACCCCGATGGTAAAGAAAAATGGGAGACTAGAAAAAGTACCGCTCAGTGAAGCGATAGAAAGAAGCGCCGAAATTCTGGCGAAATCTCAGCTTCCTTTACTCTACGGTTGGAGTTGTACAAGCTGCGAATCTATTGAAGTCGGGATAGAATTAGCCGAGGAATTGGGTGGAATTATCGACAACACTTCCACAATTTGCCACGGACCATCTACGATTGCAGTTCAAGAAGTTGGACTTGTTGGAGCTACACTGGGGCAAATTCGACACCGTGCAGACCTTATAATCTATTGGGGAAGCAATCCGTGGAGTGCGCATCCACGTCACATGGAACGATATACTGCCCTTTCAGAAGGACGATTTCAAAAAAGTGTTTGGCATAAGTTTTGGAGACGGTTTAACGTAGAGTCAATTAAGAAGAAAATATTAAGGATTTCAGAAATTACACGTAAACATCAAGAGCCCGCGATTCCTTTTGAAGAACAAACAATAGAAGCTCAGAAAACTTCAAACGAAGACCGAAAGGTAGTTGTCGTAGATGTGCGAAAAACACGATCAGCTGATATGGCTGACTACTTCGTACAAGTTGCACCTAACAAAGATTATGAGGTTTTACAAGCACTTCGGGCTTTAATACGTGACGAGGAACTTGATGTCGATGAAGTTGGTGGAGTAAATGTTACCAAACTTGAAGAACTTTCCGACGTTTTGTTAAATTGTAAATTCGGGGTTATCTTCTTTGGACTAGGACTCACAATGAGTGAAGGAAAGCATAGAAATGTCGAAGCTGCAATAAAATTAGCCCAAGACCTTAATAGACGAACGAAATTTCTTATAATGCCCATGAGAGGGCACTTCAACGTTACTGGAGCAGACACCGTTTTCACTTGGCAAACAGGATATCCGTACGCTGTGGATTTTTCACAAGGCTATCCACGCTACAATCCAGGTGAAACATCAGCGGTTGATGCACTAAGACGTGAAGACTGTGACACTACGCTTGTTGTGGCCGCTGACCCAGTGTCCAGTTTCCCAAAAGAATCTGTCAAAAACTTAGTCAGCCATCCACTGATTGTTGTTGATCCATGTTTGTCTCCCACAGCATTGATGGCTGATGTCATAATACCTTCAGCCTTTGTGGGTATCGAAGCAGAAGGGACAACATACCGCATGGACCATGTGCCTTTACCTTTGAAAAAAATAGTTGAACCTCCAGAAAACTGCATTTCCGATGAAGCCATTTTAAGACAAATATTAGATCAAGTTAGAAGGATAAGAAGAAGTAAAGGCTAGAAAGACGTTCCGTGGTGTTTAAGTACAAGTTTAATACCTTTATTGCTGTTGTTTGGAGGTGCACCGCGCTCGCTAAAGTCCTAGTCACTTCAGCCTGGCCGTACATACAACATATTCCCCATTTGGGAAACCTATTACCAATATTATCTGCTGATGTTTTCGCAAGATATCATAGACTTAAGGGAGACGAGGTTCTATTTGTAAGCGGCTCAGATGTGCATGGCACCCCCGTTGAGGTTGAGGCAGTTAAACAAGGAATCTCACCAAAAGAGCTAACTGATAAAAATCATAGGATTGTTTCAAACCTTTTTGAAAAATGGGGGATATCATTTGATAATTACACCACAACAGAGAGTCCAGTTCACAAGGAATTCGTTACAAACATTCATCGTAAAATTGAAAAAAATGGATACGTCTTCACAAAAGACGCCGAATTACCGCATTGCCCAAAGTGTAACAGATTTCTTCCCGACCGGTTTGTTGAAGGTAAATGTCCATATTGTGGATATGATGGCGCTAAAGGAGATCAATGTGAACAATGCGGGAGACTAATGGATCCAATAGCGCTTCTTGAAATCCGATGCTCCATATGTGGAGAAGCACCTACTTTTCACAAAGTGAAACATTGGTACTTCGACTTTCCAAAATTTTCTGAGCAGCTTCTAAGCTACATTGAGAATAATAAACAGTTCCCGGATAATGCTCGAAACTTCAGTTTAAACTACATTAAAGAAGGACTTAAACCTAGACCCTTAACAAGAGACAGTGAATGGGGGGTTCCTGCACCCTATGAAGGAGCAGAGGGCAAAGTTCTGTATGTTTGGTTTGAGAACGTTTTGGGCTATGTTTCAGCAACACTTGAATATTTTAGACGATGCGGAAATGAGGAAAAATGGAAGGAATTTTGGTTTAATGAAGATTCAAGAGTCTATTGTCTAATAGGCAAGGACAACATTCCATTTCACACATTAATTTTTCCAGCTTTACTACTGGCTTCACACGAAGGATACAACCTGCCTTGGAATGTAAACACAAACGAGTTTCTAACTTTTGAGGGACAAAAGTTCTCTAAAAGTCGAGGAGTTGGTGTTTGGATCGACGAGGCTCTTGAGCTATTTCCAGTCGACTACTGGAGATATATGTTAATTGCAACTAGACCTGAAACCAAAGACTCTAATTTTTCTTGGACAGTTTTTCTTGAAAAGATAAACTCTGATCTGAATGACACTTTAGGCAACTTTATTCATCGCACTCTTACATTCATTGCAAGATACTATAAAGGAGAAGTTCCACAACCTCAGAAACTCGACGAAACAGACAAACAGGTTCTTCAATCCATTATAAAATCATATGAAAAAATAAATACGTTACTTGAGAGTTTCCAACTGCAAAACGTGTGCCGAGAAGCAATAGATTTATGCCGAGAAGGAAATAGATACCTAAATGAAAGACAACCTTGGAAAACCATTAAAGAGAATCCACAGCTAACTGCTATTCCTG
>JAGTQS010000049.1:5212-13394 GCA_018397055.1 Candidatus Bathyarchaeota archaeon
GCGGTCCAAATTGTTAAAGCTTTAACAATTTTGTTAGAACCAATTGTGCCCTTTACATGCGAAAAATTACTAAAAATTCTTAATTTGCCTTCCGATGTTCGATTTGAGGATGCTGTAAAATTACTTATTCCAGGTTACAAGATTAATGAACCTAAACCCTTATTTAATAAGATTGAGGCATCAGAAATGGAGCTACAGGAAAAACTGAAAAAATTGAGAGACACATCACAAAAAATCTCATATGAAGAGTTTTCAAAAATTGATCTTCGGATAGGTAAAATTATCAAAGTAGAAAAAGTTAAGGGCTCAGACAATCTCATAAAACTTTCAGTCGATGTAGGAGATAATCGAATAAAAACCGCAGTAGCAGGAATAGCAAAATATTACAAACCAGAAGAACTCGAAGGGCAACAATTAACAGTGATAACAAACCTAGAGCCTAGAAGAATCTTTGGCATAGAATCCGAAATAATGATTCTAGCAGCTCAGGATGAAAAGAATGTTGTATTGCTTCAACCGGAAAAACCTGTAAAAAATGGTGCAAAAGTAAGCTAGCTATAAAAAATTGAACATAAAAATTTCATTTTTTAATAAATAAAAATTTGGGACTTTAGACTTGGTACAAACCTAAGTCAATGTTATGAGGTTTTGCAGTTTCCCCTTTCTTATCTAGTTGATAGATCTCTGGCATCCCAGAACCATACCCACTTAGAAGATATTGCGAATGAACACCGGTCATAACGAGTGTAACTTTTAATGTTCCAGCCAATGCTGGATTTACTCTTGCTCCCCAAATTACAAGAGCATCATCGCTCATCATCTGCGTTACAATTTCACCTACTCTATTGGCCTCATCGATTGTCATCTGGTCGTCACCTGCAACATGAATTAATGCCCCCTTAGCTCCTGCGTAGTCGACATCAAGTAATGGCATCTTCAACGCTTTTTGCACAGCCTCTTCAGCTCGGTTCGGCGCGTCAGATTGGCCAATGCCCGCTACAGCTACGCCGCCTTTCCTAATGATTGTTCGGAAGTCTGCAAAGTCCAAATTTATCAAGCTTGGCAAAGAGATAGTTTCAGTTATTCCACTAATCATGTTGGCCAAAACACCATCCCCAACCTTGAAGGCTTCGTTTATTGGCAGCTGAGGAACCAATCTCATCAACTTATTATTGTCGATAACAATTACTGTGTCGCACTCTCTTCGCAGCTCAGCCAAACCCTTTACAGCATAGGCAATGCGGCCCTTTTCAATTTTGAACGGCATTGTCACAACGCCGACAACAATCGCTCCTTTCTCTCGAGCTAACTTAGCTACAACGGGGGATGCACCTGTGCCTGTTCCTCCACCCATACCTGCAGTTACGAAAGCTATGTCAACGCCTTCAAGAATTTTTGATACCTGTTCAGCTGATTCTTCGATAGCCGCTCTACCGACCTCTGGATCACCGCCTGAACCTAAACCTCTAGTAAGCTTCTCCCCTATCAAAAGTTTAATTTTTGAATGAGTAACCCTTAAATGTTGCATGTCTGTATTAAGAGCAACACAATCAGCAACAACATTACCCATTTCCATCAGACGATTAACGGTGTTGTTTCCTGCCCCTCCAACCCCAAGGACCATTATACGGCAGTAGCCTGGATCTCTGATTCCTTCAGGTAAGGTTTCGTCCCATGAAAATTGTAATGCTTTATCAGCTATCTTTGGCATCTTTCTCCCTTTCCCATAACTCATTGGAGATTAAGTCTCGAATAGCTACTCGAATCGCTTCAGCTCTATGGGGATAATATCTTTTTGTTACAAGTTCATCTAATGCCTCTAAGTATGGTTCAGGAAGATAAAGTGTAATAAGTTTCATATTCTTCACCTAGAACATAGGAACCAATTTTCATCATAAATATGTATATAATATGATTTAATCATGATATAATTATAAATGTTACATTTTCTTTTAAGTCTTTTTATTATAGATATTGATGGTATTACAAAATAATGTTAATAATAAGGTTTTATTTTTCTATTTTTTACTAAAATGGTGATAAGGATAACTATTCTTAATCCAAAAAAATAATAGACCTTAGTCGTTATTATTTCGCATTCAGAAATAGTGCTGAAAAATCTAAAATCATTTAAGAATTCTGCTAAAAAGTGGATGAATCGCAAAAAAAGACGGTTAATAATAGCTGAAATTTCTAGAAGTATTAATAACGACTAAGGTCTAATAGGTATTCTTATATTCGTTATCCGTTAGGATTTGTTAGGTCACTATGGTATCCATCAATGCTGCAGTGAATCCCAAATTCAAGCAATTGAGTCAAAAGCAGATTTGTAATGAAAAAACTGTTTATGCTGAAAATTATGGTTGTGCGGCAAATATATTTGACTTCGAGATTCTTATAAAACAGCTATCTAATGCAGGATATTGCTTAACAAACAATGTTAATTTGGCCAACATTATTTTGATCAATACTTGCGGAGTAAAGAAGCCAACGGAAGATCGCATAATTGGAAGATTGCAGAAACTTAGCGAAGCAAAAAAACCGCTTATAATTACGGGTTGTCTGCCACGTATTAATCCTAAAGCAATTTTGAAAGCTGCTCCAGATTTCTCGGTATCTCTAGACCCACATAATGTTGATAAAATACTTGAGGCAGCAAGATTAGCAGAAAACGGTGAAAAAAGAAGAATCTTTACCTCTAAGAAGCCAATTTTGAAGCTGACCCTTGAAAGGGCTACTCTTAAACCTCCTATTGAAATAATATTAGTCTCAGAGGGATGCGCTGGATCTTGTTCATATTGTTGTGTTAGGTTCGCTCGGGGAGCCTTGTTTTCTTATCCTAAAGAAACTGTTGTCCAAAGTCTAAGTCAAGCAATTAGAAACGGTATAAAAGAAATTTGGCTTACTTCACAGGACACTGGAGCTTACGGACTAGACATTCATACAAATCTCGCTGAGCTTTTAAGAGAATGCTGTAAGGTTGAGGGGAAATTTTTCATCAGAGTTGGAATGATGAATCCGAACCATGTCCTCCCAATAATTGATGAACTTATAGACGTCTATAGGGATGAAAAAATTTTCAAATTTCTTCACCTTCCAGTTCAAAGTGGAGATAACCTAATTCTCAAACAAATGAATCGAGGATACTCAGTCGAGGATTATTTGACAATAGTTCACAAATTTAGAGAAAAAATTCCTGAAATAACCCTATCAACAGACATTATTTGTGGTTTTCCAGGCGAAACCGAAGATAATTTTCAAAGAACCCTTAATCTTGTTAGACAAGTTAAGCCGGACATAGTTAATATATCAAGATTCTTTCCAAGACCTAATACATCTGCAGAAAAGATGAAAAGAATTGAGGTAAGTACAGTGAAAGAAAGGAGCACGCTTTTATTCCATTTAATTAAAAAGCTAACGTATGAGAGAAACCAAAAATGGGTAGGATGGGAAGGAGAAACACTTATTGACGAACGAGGTAAAGGTCAATCTTGGATAGGGCGGAACTTTTCTTACAAACCCATAGTAGTGAAGGACGATAGAAACCTTCTTGGAAAATTCGTAAAAGTAAAAGTTACAAAATCATTTTCAACATACCTGGAGGCAGAGGTGGTCAATATCTAAGTTAAGCTCGTTATAAAATGATAAGATGCTAACTTATTTGTTGATTCTTTCGTTAATTTCGTTTTCCATAATATGCCCTCGAACGAAGACCAGTGCCTTTTTTACTCCCTCCACGTTTTCAGCTTTATTTTTAATTTCGACTGCTATTTTAATAGCCATCGGGCAAACTGGGCTTGTAGGTGTGAAATCAATTCTCACAACACCACGTTCAGTCTCTTTAACTAGTCGAATCATCTTCATTTCGCTTAATGCAAGACCGGTCTCTAGATCAATAATCTTTCCAATTTCGTTTAGCACCTTATCTTCCAAGTCTGTCATCGTTTATATCACCCTCTTGTAAATAGTAATAGATTAAGAAAATAGGTTCAACCCTTAATAAAAATTAAACTCAATACTAACTTTGGCTGCTGTTGTTTTATTTCAAGTAAGTATGATAAACTGGATTTATTTATTGTTGAAAATGAAGTGTTCAGTAAAGCTGAAACGTGAAGAGCCGAATTTTTTGAAGAGATGCATGAAAAAAGTAATTTATAGACATGTTATTCTATTTAACTACAAGGTAGTTTTCACAGGCAGTTTCTAAGAGGGCGGTTAGGTATTTGAAAATCGGTATTTTAACGCGAAACGTGAAGTCTTGGTGTTCAACCCAACTTGTATCATCAATTATTAAAAATAACGCTATTCCTGTTTGTTTTAGTTTCAGAGACTTAATTACAAGGGTAGGATTTAAACCTCAAGTATCAACACATGTTTATAACATTTTATGTGAACTAGATGCAATCATTGTCCGACCTATTGGACGAGGATCGTTAGAAGAAATTGTTTTCCGAATGGACGTTCTTCACAGACTTAAGAGGTTAGGCATGTACATTCTGAATCCGCCGTCTGCAATAGAAAAATCTGTTGACAAGTTTTTTACATTATCCTTACTGGAAGAGGCTGGGCTTCCTGTTCCAAGAACCATTGCTGTGGAAAGCGCAAATGCAGCTTTAAAAGTATTCCATGAACTGGGCGAAGATGTTGTTGTTAAACCCATATTTGGTTCACGCGGAATTGGCTCTACAAGGGTCTCAAATAAG
This sequence comes from Candidatus Bathyarchaeota archaeon, assembly GCA_018397055.1. Lineage (GTDB taxonomy): Archaea > Thermoproteota > Bathyarchaeia > Bathyarchaeales > DTEX01 > JAGTRI01. Next base: position 9,916 of record JAGTQS010000049.1, read on the forward strand.
GATGTTGCAGAGAGGGTTTTTCGAGCATTGGAGTTTAATCATCAAGTTATTTATATTCAAGAGTTTGTTCCTCATGGAAACTATGATTTCAGAATTTTTGTGCTTGGTGATCGAATTCTTTCTTCTATGCGTAGGGTATCAGAAAATTGGAAGACCAACGTAAGTCAAGGAGCAGTTCCTGAACCGTATTATCCATCCCATGAAATCGCAGATTTGGCTCTTAAGGGAGCTAAGACATTAGAATGCCAAGTTGCAGGAGTAGACATTCTTGAAACAAATTACGGCCCTTTAATCATTGAAATTAACAGCCAACCGGGATGGAGGGGATTACAATCTGTAACTAAAATTAACATTGCAGACGAAATAATAAAATATGTTCTTGAAAAAATATGAGCTGTTGAGGGTACTTTAATGGAAAAAGCTGCAATAATTCTTGCAGGTGGATTCTCGAAAAGGTTTGGGCAAGATAAAGGACTCGTAAAACTCGCTAGCAAACCGCTTGTTTTACATGTGCTTGAAAGGGCAAAAACGATCGCGGATGAGGTTCTAGTGATTGTAAGCTCAAAAAAACAAAAAGAAGATTATTCAAGTTATATTCCTGAGAAGAATTGGATAATTATTGACAACGGAAAAGTTAGAAGCCCGCTTATTGGCGCCTTAACTGGGTTTTCAAATACGTCGGCTGAATATTCTCTCCTACTTCCATGCGACACTCCTTTTATATCGATTAAAGTTATTGAATTATTATTTGAGACATGTGTAAATGTTGACGCTTGCATTCCAAGATGGCCTAATGATAACATTGAGCCGTTGCAAGCTGTTTACAAAACAAAGTCCGCTCTAAAGGCCTCAAAACAAGCATTAAAACAATCAGAAATGAGGCTTTTAAACATGATTCAACATCAAAAAAGAGTTAGATATCTTTCAACCACCGTTATTCAACAGCTAGACCCTAATTTGATAACATTTTTTAATATTAACACAAAAAAGGATTTATCGAGGGCTATTAAACTAGCACAAGATGGATTAAATAAAAATTTTTAAAGCATCAGTAGTTAAATAAAAAGAGCCTTCTCTTTTGGCCACAAGAGCTCTTTTAAAGATGCCTCTTCTGTTTTTTGATATGGACATCCTCTAATAATGGCTACCGGTATTCCTTCATTCGCTTGTCCAATCACCAACTCCGCAGCTGAACATAGCTCATCGGCAATAGCAGTTTGTTTAATTTTAAGCGTATAACCAAAAAGATCTTTTTCACCTCTTCTATCTCTGATTGGCTTAATTCCAGCGATCCCTATGGCTACGTTAATTTGCCCTCTTCGTAATGCGCGACCATGGGTATCAGAAATAAGTACAGCTACATCCTTCCCAGTTACTTCCTTTATCCTTTGCCTAATCTGACGAGCTGAAAAATCTGGATCTTTAGGAAGTGGTGCAACCATTCTCTCCCCCGGGATGTTTGACCGATCGACACCTGCATTGGCACAGATAAGGCCGTGTTTAGTTTCAGTGATTATGTGACCATCTCCCATTCTAATAATAGAATTCGATTCTCGAAGTATAACTTCAATCAACGCTGGATCCTTATTCATTTCTTTGGCTATTGTCATCGCAAATGGCGAAGGGACTACTTCGTCGAGATTAACGACATTTCCTTCGGCTCTGGAAACTGCAACGTGAGTAACTACGATTATGTCTCCTTCTTGGATGGGCGTATCCTGCTTTTTCGCAGCTTCGGATATAAGTTCGCCGAGATCATCTCCTTCCTTTATGATCGGAAGGCCTATAACCGGCATTATCTCAATTTTGTGCATTCTAAACCTCCACAAATCCTCTTTTTTCATAGCATAAGATACATTTAAATAAATAGCAACCATTTAACAATCTTTATTCTATTTTCTCTCCAAATAATAAATGAAATCACAAATTGCTAATTTTGAATTTGGCTTAGTTTTCAAGAAACTGAACCGTTTTTGGAGTTCTCATAAGGATGTACCACGGCGTCTCTTGATTAAAAAAAGACCTACAATAATGGCGACTGCAGCAGCTCCCACACCAATATATATGTATATCATAGGGAAGCTTTCTACTATAGGAGTTAACGTGGCAGTTGGCTCAACATTAACTGTTTCGATGCACGGAACTATTGCTCCAGTGTACCAAAGCCCCTGAAATTGTGGCTCAAAAGGCCAAAAATTGATTTGAAGAATGACGTTTTTATCTGACCGAACTACATGGGGCCCAATTGCAGTATATAAAAAGACAGAATTGGGCTCTATACTCCAATAGTCACTGTCAATTATTAATTGCGTTTCCTCATTAGCGAAGAAGTATGCTTCAACATATGCATCTGTGGGGAGAAAAATCGGAGTGTCTTGGTATGGTTGGATGTCCATAAACATCACTCCATTAGCATATCCACCATAATTTCCAGGCCCGCCAACTCGACCAAGACTGCCATTGTTAATATACGATAAGGTGATAGGTTTGTCGCTTTGCACACATATAGCGTCTGCTGATGGATGGAATCCGATTCCATTTCCTCCAGAAATTGAAAACTCGTTAATTACTTGTTTGGTTTCAAGATCATACACTTTCACATGCGTATCTTCAATTGTCATTATTCGATATCCATATTCTTTGCTGGAATCCCAAGATTTGGAAGATATTACGTAAAAGAACCGTCCCATAAAACCTCCCTCAGCAGAAGGAACAAGATTGCATGGGCAGCTATCTCCTCCAGTATCTGCAATGACGCCTGATTGTATCATGATATTACCTGTCGATTCGATTTTGTAGACTCTGAAGGGCGTTAACATCATACTTTTATATGTATTTGCCTCAAGAGAAATTGTACTCTTTTCTCCATCTTCCCGACTAACCGTAATTGTCGATTTTTCCAAGGCTAGTATTCTATAAAATGTACCAGCCTGGTATTCTGATGCCATGAAGACGAATTCTTTCCCAATGTACAAACCTTCAGTTGAAGTATAGAATGTTTGTGGTGTTGGACCTTCAGATACATTGTCTGGAGGAAGGTACTGATAGTTAAGAAGCAAAACTGAAACTTGCTTGTCTGAAACTACTTTAAAAAATGTACCATTGGCTAGCAGTACAAATTTCTTTTCCAAACTATTCAAATGACCCGCAAAAATTAGGTCATCAGTCGTTAAGTTGTAAACTTCTATATTTGTGTCATTTTTGGCAGCAACTATAACGAGTAAAGACTTCATTGCAATAAGCATGTCCTTATAGCCGGGGGACCCTGTCATCAAGGTAGTATTATCGAATCCGATTCTCCAACCTGATGTAAGGTTGTCTGCATCAATAAGCACATACCTAAAAATTTTGGAGGGAACAACACCATAGTAAGTATATTCTTGGTCGCCAAGAGCTGTATGGACGCAAATAAACATCGTTAAAACAAGGTAGATTAGGAAAATAGGAAAAATCAATAAATATTTTCCAAAATTCATTAC
>JAGTQS010000051.1:0-215 GCA_018397055.1 Candidatus Bathyarchaeota archaeon
GGCTGTATCCTTTCAGCTTCCACACAACGTTTGGCGACATGGATATGGATGCAACCTTCAACCTTGATGCTGCAGATTGGAGGTGGCATCAGCTTCGAGAAAATGAGAATGCTTACGATTCGCCTCAGCATCATTGGGTAGCAGCTCTAAGAGGCTGTGTTCAGCTACTTCCTACAGCTCAGGTTGCGCTTCAAACAATGCTTATCAGCGAGGGC
>JAGTQS010000051.1:239-12793 GCA_018397055.1 Candidatus Bathyarchaeota archaeon
CGAGAGGTAACAGCGGAAGAAGTTGAGAAAAACTCGAAGTCAACGGCCCTAAAACTATAATTTTTTTGTCCACCTGTCTTTTTACTCTAAGAAAATGGCCATTATTGTTAGATTGATCTATGTTTCTTCATTTCTATATATTTCTGCATAATAGAAAGCTTATTATTGCTTTTTAGAGAAGTTGAAGGTTCACGGCGGCTGTCTCTAATGTCAAGACGGTCTCAATTCGAAATATACATTGACATTCTCAAAGCTGTTTCAGAGGGCAGACACAAACCTACGCACATAATGTACCGTGCAAATTTAACTTGGAAGAGACTGAAGAAATACACGGAGTTTCTCGTTGCCCACGGTCTCCTGGTTGAAGAAAACAATGGCGAGACAAAAGTTTTCAACCTTACATCTGACGGTAAAGAACTTATTTGGTACCAGATGAAAATTGAAAGAGAAATCCTTCAAACAAAAAAGACTATGCCATCAAAAGTATGCCCTCTCACTTGCTTATCATTTCAGAAATAAAGCGTGTAAATCCTTTGCATAATGATCTTTTCCATGGTTTTGAACTAATTTTGCTTTTTTGCCACATTTCCATGATGTCGTAATAAACTGTGTTATAAAACAGAAAAATATATATGATCTTATTTGTTATTTTTTGCAAATCTCTCTGGGGGTTAAGGCAATCTTTGAAGAAGCTGGACTACTGGGAAACGTCGCAATACTTATTGCATCTCTTTTCGCTTTGGATAAATCAAGTGATGTAACTATAGACAATTCAGTAAAAGTTGCCGATATAACTGGTCTCGGAAAAACGACCATAGGCTTTCTGCTTGTCGCTTTCTCTACGTCATTGCCTGAACTTTCAGTATCTGTTTTCGCCGCTATAAGCCAAGAAAACATCAGCGTTGCAATTGGTAACGTTATAGGTTCAAACATTGTAAATATATGCCTGATCCTCGGCATTTGCTTTCTTTTAATAGCCATTAAAAACTCAGGTAGGTTAACATTTCCAACTTCCATTGGAAAAGAAGAAGCACAAAGCCTATATTTCGGACTTTTTATTGCCTCAATAATCCCGTTAGCCCTTGTATACATAGGAGAGGCAAGCAGATTCATTGGCTTAATTCTCTTGATCCTCTTTATATACAACACGATTCAGCTGTCCAAAGGAGGAACTGGAAAAGAAAAAAAGAAAGAGGCAAAAACCGTTAAGGCAGATATACAAAATCCTAACAAATATATAATGTGGACTTTTGTAGGAGTCGCTGGGGTGGTTGCTAGCTCATATTTCATTGTTGATTCAGCCTCATACATCGCTATTTCAGTCGGTGTCCCAAGGATTGTTATTGGAGCTACAATTGTTGCTTTTGGTACAAGTTTACCTGAACTTGTGACAAGCGTTGACGCAACAAAGAAGGGCCATTTAGAAATTGCACTGGGCAACATCGTTGGAAGCGGATTCATAAACATTACATGTATTCTTGGAGTAACGTTAGTAAGCTCAACATTGACCGTTAACATGGCTGCCTTCTCAGATCTTGTTATGTTTTCAATTATTGCCAACCTGTTCCTCTGGTATTTTCTGACAAACCAGAGAATTAGTTGGAGAGAGGGATTAATGCTGCTTTTTCTTTACTTTCTTTTCTTAACGATTATGCTAAGAGGGTATAGAACATAATTTTTTATGTAAATACCCCCTATTAACCAAATAAACATATTATTCATCAATAATTTTCAGGAGCACAAGTCTTTGATTAGTAAACAAAATTTAGGTAAAAAAGCTTCAAGCTTCTTCTTGAAAGGTTTCAATTGCAGCCAAAGCGTCTTGCTCACAATGCTTGAGCATTGGGGGATTAAGGATGAATTGGTTCCTAAGATTGCCACGGGGTTTGGTGGCGGCATAGGAAGATGCGGCTCTTTGTGTGGCGCATTAACGGGCGGTATTATGGCGTTAGGAGTAAAGTTCGGAACCAGCGAGCCTTCAGCAGAAAAGCGGCTTCAGACATACGAAGTTTCAAGAAGATTTTATAAAGAGTTTGAAAAGCGGAATGGCAGTGTTCTTTGCAGGAAGCTTATTGTATACAATCTTTCTGATCCCATTGAGTATGAAAAGGCGCGGAATGACGATGTTTTCCAGAAAAAATGCGTCGAATACGTGAAAACAGCCGTAATGATTCTTTTAGAGATGACTGAAGAAAAAAGTATGTAACGTGATTTGACTGCTGGAAATTTGTGGAAATCTTTCACTTTGAAAATTACGGAATTTTAATATCCTTATTTACGTATTTATGTTCTGGGATGGTGTTAAAAGTTGGACTTTATGGAAGTTGTGAAAACCCGTAGAAGCATAAGGCGGTATAAGCCTGACTCAGTTCCAGACGAGATTCTTAATCAGATTTTAGAGGCTGCGAGACTCGCGCCGTCAGCTGGTCACCGTCAACCGTGGCATTTCATAGTTGTCAAGAACCCGGAGACAAAGAAACAGCTAGGCATTTCCAGTTGGGCAGTAGAAGCGCCTGTTGTGATTGTTGGCTGTGGAGACGCCGGTGTTTCGCCAACATTGCATATGGTGGACCTTGCTATCGCCTTCGAGCACCTTGTTTTGGCAGCTACAAATTTTGGCCTAGGAACATGCTGGATAGGCAAATTAGGCATCGATGAAACTATAAAAAAGGTATTGCGCATTCCTGAGCACGTAAAAGTTGTCGCAGTGACCCCGCTGGGATACCCGGCTGAAACCCCCAGCCCGAAGGCTAGAAAGTCAATGTCTGAAATTGTTCACTACGAGAAATTCTAGGATTTCTTAAGCAACACCTAATTTTTATATAAATTCTTTTTCTTTCTAAAATTTTTCGAAAATTGTGTTCGACAGTTTTTCTATACAACCATAATCGGAGCTATGATAATGCATATATCGAGTAATACTGTTTTATTGAACAGCTTGGAGGGACGTATGTTGCCTAAGCATGAAATCAAGGGTGTTGTTGTTCCCCTTATTACACCTTTTACCGAAAATGGCGAAGTCTACGAAGAAGGGTTGAAGCATCTTTTGGATTTTCATGTTGAGAAGGGAGTTCATGGGATTTTTCCATGTGGAACATACGGGTCTGGTCCACTCATGACCACTGAGCAACGTAAAAAAGTCATAGAGATAACTGTGAATCATCTTAAGGGCCGTATTGCTGTTATAGCTCAAGTCGGAGCGGCGAGCACTGACGAAACTGTGAAGTTAGCAAAGCATGCAGAAAAGGTTGGAGTAGATGTTGTTGCAGTTGTGCCGCCTTACTATTATAGTTACGATGAAGTTGCCATTCTGGAACACTACAAACAAATTGTTAAAGCAGTAAGGATTCCCGTTTATGCATACAATATTCCAAGAGCATCCGGTTTCACGATAACGCCGTCAATCCTTGCTAAGATGGCTGATTTCGGAGTTCAGGGAATTAAGGACAGCAGCTTCAGCCTAGTGGATTTTATGCACTTCATCATCGAATTAGGGAAAAGAGAAAACTTCACGTTTATGGTTGGTACAGAAGCTCTTCTCCTTCCAGCTATGATGGTGGGGTCGAAAGGCTGCGTTTCAGGAACTGCAAACGTTTTTCCCGAGCTTATTGTCCAACTTTACAACGCAATTACTGAAAGGAACTATGATGAAGCTGTAAAGATTCAGCTAAAAGCTGTTGAAGCTAGGAGGATACTTATTTCTGCAAAGTCAACTACTGCAATTTGCCACAGGCTGCTTAAAGAAAGAAAAATAGATGTCGGTGTGCCTAAACGCCCAATTCTTCCCGCTACAGACGAAGAGCTTAACTTTGCATTTAAGGGATTCAGCCGACTAGGTCTACTCTAACAATAAACTATGCGTAATTTTTAGGAATGGAGAAAATGTTTTGTTACATTTGGTTGTTTTCAGCTGCCCCTCCGCTTAAATAGTTGCCCTCTTGTGGGACACTTAAGCTTGGCAGTTTTTCTTTAGTTCGGCTTTCTACCACGATTGCAGCTTCTCTAAGAATTTTGTTAGCGTCTTCACTTACTGGTGTGAAGTCGTAGGACGCATCAATTGTTCCACCGATGTCCACAATGATGTTTCCAAGCATATTTTCAACCTGAAATATTTCATTTCCAATGTCTGGCAACATTCCCGCGATGCCATTTCTGATGCTCTTAAGAGTTCTAACTACCCCTGAAACGGATAAGGCTGTGTTTCCAAACTCGTAAACCGTACGTAATCTAAGGCACACGTTTTCCAGCGCAAGCTTGGAATGCATGAGAACGTTTTTCTGTCTACGTACTTCAGATAATTCGTCTGCCAGCATCTTAGCATGGGCGTCGTCATGTCTCTGCTGCGCTTGAACAATTTTTTCGAAGATTATCCTGTCCCGGAAATCGTATCTACTTATGTATTCATTGAGTCTTTGGCTTTGAGCTTCAACACGTGTTAGAACGCGGTTAATTTGTGGCTTCAAAGGCTGTTTTCGGCGAAGAACCTTTAGCCCTTTTGAGGGTTCTTCCCATTTCTGCCTAAACTTTTCGGACAATAACATGCCTCCAACGATTATTAGCAGCAAAGGCTTCATCAAAGGAAAATAGCTTTCTAACACGCCGATATATATGTTAAAAAAAAGGTATTTACGTAAAAGAGAGAACAACGAAAACATTAAAGAAACAATCAAATCTAATATTAATGCAAAATCATAGAGGAGTAAAAAATGTACATCAAAAGCATCACGAAAATAAAGAAAAAAACCCTTGAAGACATCCATGGAGGGTCAACCTTGTACCAGGTTTTTTGGCAGTCAGATGCTCATGGAGCCAAGTTCGGAGAAACAAAACCTGACTCTATGAAGTCATTCACAAACTTTGCAAGGCTAACGTTGAAGCCTGGAGGAACAAACCAAATTCACGTTCACGAGGACGCAGAACAAGTTTACATTGTCCTCAAGGGAGAGGGAACAGTTCAAGTTGGAGACGAAAAAGCTAAAGTTAGAGCAGGCGACGCAATCTTTCTGCCAGCGAAGGTGCCTCACGGCTTCATTAACACAGGAAACAAAACAGCCGTCCTTCTCTTAGTCGGGACAAGAGTATAGCATACTAGAGAGTATTAAAGAAGCCTAATAGATTACTCCCCAAAACCTGTGTGGTCCGCTTCTTTTAAAGTTTTTTTTCACCTCATCAATTGAGGCATCGCCTACTAACTTTATCTGGCTTAGATCGCAAGTTCCAAACCCAGCTTCCTGAGATAGTTTTATGTGCCTCGGCAGTTCGTGATCTGAAAACCCCATGACTGCAGCTCCAACAGCGTCTGTTGCTACGCAGTCTTTTCCAGCAATAATCACGTTCGTTTCGACTGGTTTACTCCACAGCTCGTGTACTTCACCGCCAACAATCCCGTCGATGACTGAAAGGTCGGGCTTAAGAAGTTGAAGCAGGTCGACTATCCCACGGTCCTCACGGTGAATTGAACCACGCTTTCCTCGTGCTAGAAGACCCATTAGGTTTTTCATGGCTAACGTGACCTGCCAATCTAACGCGTGGATCTTAAGCTTCGGAGCGCTGATTAAGCAATCATAATCCAGAACAGGCTTGGCAATCCAGAACTCTGAGATGTAATGTGGGCGAGGAACTTTCTTGAGGACCCCCTCTTCTCGATTTAGGTCTATAAGTTTTACGTTTTGGCGGCTAGCTATTTCGTTGAATCCGAGTTTTTGATAAGCTCGAGTTACGTCGCATCCGCCTCCCTCTGCAATTACAATGTCCTTAGCTCCATGGTCTTTCAGGTACTCTATTATGCCCTCCGCCATCATTGGATCCGTTGTTATGCCCTCAGCAGCGGTCTTCATGATTGTTATGTTCACTTTAATCAGAAACTTTTTTCTGACTGAAACAACCTCGTCAGCGTCAATAGCGCTTAAAGCTTTGTAAGCTAACTCTTTGCCATCTGTTCCTCTGAACAAAGCCACAACAGAGTCACTCATTTTGTAGCACCAACACCAGTTTTTACCATAAAACATCAAAGCAAGTTAAAAAACTTATTTGAAAACTAACACCTAAAACAAAAACACGGAAACAAGAAAAGATAATTAATTAAGCAATGATTGAAAAATGCACCAACGAGAAGTCCAACAAAAAATTTCAAAATCATTGGCATTTCAATTTCAATGAAACGAACAAAACTTGCCCCTTGAACTCTACGCAGATGGTCAAAAAAGCTGACCCGACTATATATATCCCCTCTCCCCAAACAACACGCACAACAGATACCAACTGGTCTAAAAAGAAACATTGAATAACAATAAGGAAATATCATGACAATTAGTAAATTCATAGCGGCTAATGGTGACACCAAATGAGTATTAGGCTATTATCAAAGGACGAACCAGTCCTCATAGTAATAGACGTTCAAGAAAAACTCTTAACACACATAGCACAAAAAGAAACTGTTCTAGAAAACCTCGAAAAGCTCATAAAATTCATGCACATCATTAAAATCCCCATAATCATCACCGAACAATACCCTAAAGGATTGGGGCCAACAGTACCAGAAGTAAAAAGTCTAATCCCAGATTCTAAGCCCATTGAAAAACTGGAATTCAGCTGCTTCGGCTCGCAGGAATTCAAAAAGGCTTTAGAAAAAACAGGTAAAAAGACCCTTATACTGGCTGGCATTGAAGCACACATTTGTGTAACCCAAACAGCAATTGAGGGACTCGAAAACGGCTACAGAATCTACGTAGTCGAAGACGCAACGTCTTCCAGAACCCTACAAGACAAGGTAACAGCGATAAACAGGATGAGACAAAACGGAGCAACAATCGTTTCAACTGAAATGCTCATCTATGAACTACTCAAAAAAGCAAGAACCCCAGAATTTAAAGAAAGCCTTAAACTCATAAAATAAAATGTACACCTCAAAATCTATCGAAAACAGTTCCAATACTGCTTCAAAATCCTTTTCACTTCACGAACAACCGCCTCAACCTCTCTCAAATTCTGCTGAGGATCTCTAGGTGCAGGAAAATAATCTTCTATCCTGTTTCCGTCAAGCTCATATTCAGAAATTCCAGCCGTAAGGGCGTACCAGCAATAAGGCAGAACAGAAATATTATAGCCACTAGTAACAAGAAGCATAGCCTTTCCGCCACACACCCTGTTGGAAACCTCTCCAATTATTCGTGAAACCTCAAAGAATCCTCGAGCAGTCAACCCGAGACTTCCAAGATGATCAGCGAAGTGAGAGTCACTTCCACCGTTTGCCACAATTATATCGGGTCTAAACTCCTCAGTAAGAGGAGGAAAAACCTCTTTTAACGCATAAAGATACGCTTGTTCACCTGTTCTCATAGGGAGTGGAACATTGACGTTAAATCCCTCTCCCTCGCCACTACCAATTTCGTAGATGAATCCTCTACCTGGAAAAATCGTATGAGGATCCTGATGCAGCGAAATAAACAACACACTAGGGTCTGAATAGTAAATGTCGCTTGTTCCATTTCCAAAATGAACATCGTAATCCAACACTAGAAAACGGCGTAACCTATAATGTTCCCGAAGCCACTCAATTAGAACTGCAATGTCGTTAAAAAGGCAGAAGCCTCCACCATAATCTCGGCCAGCGTGGTGAAAGCCGCCTCCTAAAGCCACGGCTCGATTCGCTTTTCCGTTAAAGATAGCTGCTCCAGCCTCAACGACGCCGCCGATTATGTACATCAACCCATCGACAATACCTTTAGACACAGGTGTGTCAATGTCATAATGTTTGCCCAGCTCCGCCAAACGAAAAACAAGGTCAACGTATTCTTCAGTGTGAACCTTGGTCAGAAATGTTCGGTCAACAGGATTAGGCGTAATGAAAAAAATGTTCGGCGACTTCGACAATTCCTTTTCATCGAAAAAAGCTTTGACCCTAACAAAACGGTCGCCCCTGAACGGATGATTTACTCCAAGGTCATACTGCTGAAACTTAGGGTGATACGTAATGCACGTTTTCAAATCCGTGGAACACCTGCAAAGACACGAGATAGATAAAAAACATTGATTTGCACAATATTTAATACTTTACAACAAGTTATTAGACTTAATCTAAGCTCTCCCGAAAAGTTGTGGGGAGGCTTACGATATTGAGTGCTCCACTAATTCAACAGACAACTTCGACTACGCAGGGAAAAACATTAAGCAACAATCTCAAGGTTGGAGCTGCTCTTCTCACTTTCTCACTGGTTGTCAGCTGGTTTCAGCTAAATCAAACTGGAACACCAACGTATGGCATTGGAGGATACTGGGGAACAATTAGATACACAGCGTTCGGAATAGGAGTTTCCACAATATTTCATCAAATCGCAGACGCCTTAGCAAGGTCCCTTGTTAACGTACTAGGAGCTTTGCTCAATCTATGCTTCATCATCCTAGGTCTCGCAGCATTATTTAGTATAATCAAATATGATGCAAAAACTCTCAAATACGTGTCAACAGCACTTTTAATAACCTACATCACCAGTTTCGTGGTAACTTTTATTCAAGAAGCAACAATTAGCAACTGGCTTAAAATAACAACATCAACATTTTACATAAAATTCGGCGACCTTCCAATGGGTCTCGCAATCTTCTTTTTCCTTACTGAATCATTCATGGCGCAAGATGAAACGACAGTGATTCAGCTAAAAAAGCCTCTTCCGATTACTTCAGGTACGCGAGTCGTTCGATGCCACATCTGCCCATTAAGAGAGGTCTGTAAAGAAGCAAACGTAATAGCCAGCCTCAGACTTGATTATTCACCAAAAGCAAAGTTTGAAGAAAATTTGTACGCTGAAATGCAAAGAGTCACAATGAACTGCCCACTAAAGAAAAACATCAGTTAAACCCGATTGTAATGAAAAAGTTTAGAACAATTATACAAAAAAGCATTAAAAAAAGGGAAAGTTGGATTTAATATTCTCCTTCTTCTGGTGTTTTGCTTGGACCTTTCTCTTCTTTAGGCTTTGACGCAGCCACTATGTCGTCAATTCTGAGAATCAGAGAAGCCGCTTCAGCCGCAGATTTTATTGCATGTTCCTTGACGCTGAGAGGTTCAAGCACACCATCTTTATACATATCTAAGATTTTTCCAGAGAAAACATCAACTCCCATAAACTGGCCATTAGGTTTCTCATGCGCTGCCCTAAGGTTCACTAGGATGTCGATGGATTCTAGGCCCGCGTTGTCTGCCAGAGATTTTGGAATAATCTCTATTGCATCCGCGAACGCAGAGATGGCCATTTGTTCTCTTCCACCGACCTTAGAGGCATACTTACGAAGTTCTTTAGCAACTTCAGCTTCTATTGCTCCGCCCCCTGCAACGATTTTATTCTTCTCGTAAACGTCTGCGACAACTGACAATGCGTCCTTTAATGCTCTCTCAGCCTCATCAACCATTCTTTCAAGCCCAGCACGTATAAGCAAAGAAACAGACTTTGGATCCTTGCATCCCTCGACAAAGACCATTTTGTCGTCGCCAATCTTCCTTTCCTCAACGAGGTCGGCGTGCCCAAGGTCTTCAGCTTTCAAGTCGTCAACGTTCATTACAACTTTTCCACCTGTAGCTCTTGAAAGCTTCTCCATATCTGACTCCTTCGCTCTTCGAACAGCTAGAATTCCGTGTTTAGCTAAGAAATGCTGAGCCATGTCGTCGATGCCTTTTTGACACACAAGAACGTTTGCACCTGTGTCGGCAATCTTCTCAACCATTTCCTTAAGCATTGTGGTCTCTTGATCCAAGAAAGCTTTAATCTGAGTGGGGTCGCGAATTCTGATTTCCGCACTGATCTCAGTTTTTTCAACTTCTAAAGCCGCGTTAAGCAGTGCAATCTTGGCGTTTTCGACGCGCTTAGGCATACCTGGGTGGACAACTTCCTTGTCGAGAATTATGCCTTTAACAAGCAAGGTGTCCTGTATGCTTTTGCCTTCCTTCTTGATAAGCTGAATGTTGTCAATATCAGCCAGCACGCTGTCTCCTCGCTTTTCTACAATTTGCTTTACAGCGTCAATGGCTATTTCAGCAAGGAACTCTCTTGACGGCCCCACAGTTTTGCTTCTCATTGAGGTCATTGGAACTTTTTTAAGTGTTTCTCTGTCTTCTAAATCCACAGTGACTGCAACCTTGTCAAGAACCTCTATGGCTTTTTGCGTTGCTTTTCGGAAACCACTGACAATCACGGTTGGATGTATGTTCTGATCTAGAAGCTCCGATGCTTTCTTGAGCAGTTCACCGGATAACACAACTACAGTTGTTGTGCCATCTCCAACCATGTTATCCTGGGTCTTGGCAATTTCGACCATCATTTTGGCAGCTGGATGTTCCACGTCTATTTCATTAAGTATAGTGGCTCCATCGTTGGTTATTGTGATGTCGCCCATGCTGTCAATGAGCATCTTGTCCATTCCACGTGGTCCAAGAGTTGTTTTTATAGTCTCAGAGATCACTACAGCAGCCATAATGTTATTTCTTTGAGCTTCTTTTCCCCTACTTCGAGAGGTCCCTTCCTTTAAAATTAGTACAGGTTGGCCTTCTTTGGTGGTTGTAAGATATGCCAATTTCATCCCTCCACTATTTATCAGAGACACTAAGTTAATAGAAAAAAATGTCAAACAGCAAATTATAAATTTTACTGAAAACAAAACCAGATGACACTTATTAAGCCAACGCATCGAAAAATCTTAGCAAATAACATAAAATTTAATTTTCACAACCCTATAAGGATACTGTTTACACAGTTTGTTTAAACAGAAAAGCCATCGCCATTTTTTAGTGAACCTGAGGTCTGGACCACTGGTTCACAAGCCAATTAACCCAAAATTCAGACCCATAATTCACAAAAACAGCAGGCACGACCAAAAATGAAAAAAGAGTTTTGGGCAATTGGAAGATGCAAGAAAAAAGACGGCTGGATACTCAGTATTTACAAAAAAACCGAAGAAGCGCAAGACACAATAAAGATTAAAAAAATATAAAGAGACTACCATTTGGATAACATAGTTGTGGACCAACAAAATAGCCTCTCTATTTTGTTACCCTTGACTAAGCAACAGAATAGCTTGAGCTAAATCGCCGCCTGTTTGCTCAAGTGCAACTCTTGCGCGGTCAAGGGGCACTTTGGCTTGTTGAGCGACCAGTTGCACGTCTTCTTCAGGAATAGCTAATTTCTTTTCAAGAGCCTTTTCAACTACGTGGCCGCCTGTGATTTGATAAATTTTTTGGCCCTGCACTTCGAGGACTGCGACTTCGGGAGACTCAATTGTTATTTCTTTATCCTTTGTTTTCAGAATCACTTCTTCTACTTCCATGGGATTCATGCTTAGCCCCATTCGTTGCATCATTCGTCTAGCTTCTCTAGGATTAAACCTTCTCAATAATACACACCTTGTTTACATACTAACTAACTGCAAGATTTTTAGTTTTCTCCATTTCTCCCTTACGAACTTTCACAGCTACCCCCTTTTTGAAAACTTTCATTTCGTCTCCAGAAAGCATCGCTTTCCCAACAGCTATTACCCTGAATTTTTCGTCTAACACTATTACTTCTTCAAATGGTCGAATTTCACAATCGACATCAGTAACGTGTTTTGCAAACACATCTCCCCCCTTCTGAACAAATTTTGCCGCATCATCTTTTACTTTGACCCATTGTCTTAACGGGCTCATACTATCAACAAGTCTTTGAGCACCCACGATTGTTAATGAAAAAAGACCGATTGTGGGCTTCAATGTTGCAACAAGTTTGTCGCCTAAATATATGTATCTGACCTTTTTTGTCCTATTCGAAAGAATTATGGACACCTCTTTTGGAAAAAGGATATCACCCGCTCCTTTACCAAACTGGTAATCTGCAATTTTTCTTATCATACATAGCAATTCAACGTTTTTCATCATTAAGGAACCTGCATAATTTTTGTCATCTTTTTTATAAATCGAGCTTACTTATATTTAGTGAACGAACATTTAACGTCATGCTTAAGTTAGGTTCGAAGCCATTAAATTAATGGTGTTAATAGCATGCATTGTGAAGTTTGCGGACAACCCATAGTCGGGAAGCCTTACAGAGTGATAATCGAAAGAGCAAAAATGACAACATGCGCAAGATGCGCAGAATTAGGATCAACAGAATGGAAACCAGAGCCACCTAGTCAGAAGTCAGTAAATTTGAGAGAAAGAGATAGAATTGGAACAACTTTTTATATCAAAAAAAGGGAAACAACAAAAGTTTCAGAAGACATTGTTATTACTGAGGGCTTCGGGTTACTTGTACGAAGAGCAAGAGAAAAAATGGGATTAAGCCACGAAGATTTGGGAAGAAAGATCGCTGAAAAGGTATCCGTGATCAAGAAAATTGAAAGTGAAAAAATGGTGCCTGATCAAAGAGTTGCAGAAAAATTAGAACGCTTTTTAGGAATAAAACTTCTTGTACCGCTAATCGAACCAAAAATTCCCAACTCTTCCACACAAGTGAATAAGACAGTTACATTAGGAGAAATTGTAAAGCTAAAGGAC
Source organism: Candidatus Bathyarchaeota archaeon (assembly GCA_018397055.1). GTDB lineage: Archaea > Thermoproteota > Bathyarchaeia > Bathyarchaeales > DTEX01 > JAGTRI01. The sequence goes on from JAGTQS010000051.1 coordinate 12,757, forward strand.
GCCAAATGGAGGAACCAAAAGAACGAAAGCGATCATA
>JAGTQS010000052.1 GCA_018397055.1 Candidatus Bathyarchaeota archaeon
GTGTTTTCACTTCAGTTTATCTATTATCAACCCTAATTAGTGCTCCACCTCCCCCTCCAGACTTGATAGCATCATCGGCAAAAAGTCAAATAGTTGAACCTGAAAAGAAAACTGACGGCAAGTAACGGGCAAGTCTGAACCTAAAGTTCGAATTGGCTTTTCACAATCTATTTAATATTTTTAGGTTGATGCTTAACTGCAAAGCTCCGGAAATAAAGCAATGCTTGTTTGCGGTGAACATCCTAGTGACATTAGCAAAACATTCGGTAACCAAAAAAAGCGAAATTCTCGCAGACACAATTGATGAAGACGATTTATTCGAGAACATGAAATCCCTTAGGTTCCACCTAAGAGATCTCTCTGAGTTTAAAGAATTCTGCAGTTCCTTTTCAAGGTTTGGGCTTTCCAAGAACGAAGCAAAGGTATACATATACCTCGCAAAATTTGGAGACCAAAAAGCTCATAACATTTCCAGGTCTTTGTCTCTTCACAGAACTGAAACCTATAAGATTCTAAGGCGTCTCGAAGAAAAGGGTTTGGCTGTCCGACTACTTGAGAAACCAATAAAGTTTGCGGCAGTTCCTGTGGACAAAGCGTTGACAACCCTTATTCAGGAAAAAAAGGAAAGGGTTATGCGCCTTGAGGGAGAAAAACAGAAAATTCTAGAGAGCTGGAGTGTTTTTTCTGTTCCAACTAGAGAATCCGAATTCTGCGACGAGTTTATTCAGGTGTTAAAAGGGAGAAATCAAATTCACATCAAAGTTAACGAAATAATCGAAAATGCCAAGGATGAAGTATTAATCGCCGCCTCCGACGAAACCCTTCTTCAAATGTTCTATTCCGGAGCTTTGGACAGCTTATCTGAGAAATCCAGCAAGATAGAGATTCGTTTGTTAACGGACTCTTCTGTCCGCAGTTCATACATAGTGAAGAAGCTAAGATTAAGTGAAGACAAGTTTTTCTGTGTGAATTTTAAGGGTATTCCGAGCTTCGTCATCTCTCAGGATCATCTTCTACTTTTCCTTAACAATGAAGGCTCCAATGGAAAAAATGGTAAAAGAGCCTTATGGACAAACCAGAAGGACATAATCAAAGTGCTAAAAACTTCCTTTTTTACTCTTAGCAGTTATAAAAAACCACTGAAAATCATTACCTAAGCTAAAGTTAATAACGAATCTTATTGTTTTTTATATTTTTCTTCAAAAATTGTTGAGAATTATCATGAAGTGAAATGAATATTGGTTTATAATCTGTAAAAGTGACAAGTATGGCGCCTTCAAAAACGTTTAATATAATTTTTGACGATTCAGACCTAGAGTTCACACCAAAGGGCCATGTAGGCTGACGGCTCATTACGTTTAAGCAGAGATGATGCTTTCTGTATGTATAAGGCTACCACGCACAAACCAAAATATCATCTATTCGGCTCTTTAGTTTTTCAGTGACAGGAAAATGAAAAGCCTAGCTAAAAACAAAAAGGCGCTCAGCACAGTAGTGACAACCCTCATCATTCTAGTGGTCTCAGTGCTTCTAGCCGGCGTAGTCACAATGTACGCCATAAACATCACATCCACAAGGACCCAACAAGAAGACCTCAGGCTCTCTAAACAGGCCATATGGGTCTACGCTAATGGTACCGCCTTTGCAGCTGTTTCTATAGACAACGTAGGCGGAAGAGATGTAGTCTTAGATAAGGTTCAGGTCAGAGGCGTCGAAGCTAGCTGGAGCACAGTGTACTACACCAGACGATCTTCAGCTTTATCAGCTTCACTTAATTGCCCAAACGCCGACATAAACTGGAGTGAAAGTTTCACGTATGCCACTGGATCATCCGCAGTATTCGACAACGATAGCTATGATAAGCCGTTAGCTTCCGGTGACACGATGGTCATCTATATAACAAGTCCTGACAGCTTGAACGTTAATGACATTGGAACAACAATTGGCATCACGGTCTTCACTGAAAACGCCCAGTACTACGTGGAGTGCAATGTAAAATCTGCGGAAACTGCTTAAACCATTAAAAATTTGATTTAGTCTGTTTGAGCGCGCTCAACATTCCCACCTTTTTTTTAAAAAAAAAGATTTTAGAAATTTAGTGACTGGTTTCTTTGTGGCAATATATTTTTGTTGTTTGTCTTCAAACGTTTTAATATCAGATTAAAGTGTGTTTCGGTAGGCGAATCTGCCTTATTTTTGGCTGTTTTTTGACATGCAACGGATATACTGGTTTTAAACTAATAGAATTAACCAATATTTTGTCTTCCTAAACTATTAATATTATTTTTTAACAGTAGTTTTCAACTAAAGTTGAATCGACTCTTCATAGAGATCTGTTTGTGCGTTGAAGTAGAGTAAATTCTATTTATACATAGGTGTGTGTAGGGGGATACTACGCACAAATTGAAATATCGTCTTTTCAGTTCATCAGTTTTTCAGTGACAGGAAAATGAAAAGCCTAGCTAAAAACAAAAAGGCGCTCAGCACAGTAGTGACAACTTTGATGATTCTTGTGGCGTCGGTTCTTTTAGCCGGCGTTGTGACGATGTATGCAATCAACATCACTTCTACCAGAACTCAACAAGAGTCTCTTAGACTTTCTAAAGAAGCTGCGTGGGTTTATGCTAATGGTACTGCTTTTGCTGCTGTTGCAGTTGATAATGTTGGCGGAAGAGATGTAGTCTTAGATAAGGTTCAGGTCAGAGGCGTCGAAGCTGAATGGTCAACCATTTACTATCTAAGAAGGTCCACACCAATTTCGACATCGCTTAACTGCCCTAATGAGACTCATAGCTGGACAGATTTCCTATACACTACAAGCACAGTTGGAGACTTCACAACAAGCAGCAATGACCTTCCTTTGGCTTCGGGGGACACAGTTATCCTTTACATAACAAGCCCAGACAGCCTCAGCGTTAATGACGTTGGCACAACTGTCGGCATCACGGTCTTCACTGAAAACGCCCAGTACTACGTGGAGTGCAATGTAAAATCAGCAGAGACAGCTTAGGTCCGCGAAAGAAAGCTGAGCACATCTGTTTCCACATTTTTCGTAAAAGCTAGAAATCAGGTGATAAAACATGCGTCCTGCAAATGCCAATAGGGGTCTGGTTACACCCATAACGTTAACTTTTCTACTGTTTTCCTTTTCTATTCTCACTGTGGCCACCTATTATTTTGCAATGTCCTCAGTGAATACAAAAGTCAGCAGGGTTAGCTGGATCGCGGTGAAGCAGGATATGCTATTGTTTGAGGATTCTATCAACTCAGTTGCGTGGTCGCCAAGTTCCTCCATTATGCAAAGTTTTAAAGGATATGGAGGAGAGTTCGAGACGAAGCCTGAACTTCGTAACTTGATTGTGAATGTAACCTTAGGGCTAACTGAACAAGTTGTTTTTAACTCATCAATAGGATACGTGAGATACGAGATGCCTACGTCAGACATGGGGGAGGCTGATGTTTACATCGTAGGCGACGAGGAACCTGTCATCAACCGAAGTTTCCAGAGTTCAGCCCAGATGTACGTGAGGATAAATGGAGACAGCCAAGAAATATATTTAGGTTACCGTCCTTTAGCAATCTCATTTTTGGATGCTTCGCAAACAGGCATTATGAATGTTGTGAGAATCTTCATTGTTAACCTCAACTCATCTGAGAATTTGCAATACACAGGTAGCTTCCAAGTGCGAGTTCGATGCCTAAACGTCACGACAAAATCTTGGAATTTCAATCTTACGGACGAAATTTACAACGCCTATGTCAAGGCAGCAGTAGAAGGTGAAGAAGGAACAGTCAGTCTCTCTCTTTCCAGCTCTGGGGGATTCACCGTTGTAAGAGTCGAGGTACTTGTGTGCAACATTAGAATCGAGGAGGTGAAGCTGTAGTGCCAACAGACGCGGTGGATCACCTTCAATCTTTTCTGGCATTGACAGTGGTAGGAGTGATTCTAACAGCAGCATTTTCGGCATACACTAACTCTCTGACTCAAAGTTCAGAAGCAATTAAACTCAGAGATATTCTTCACCAAGTAGCCGCGAAGGCAACTGCCGCTTTGGAAACGTTAACAGAGGACAACGCGACAGTGAACGTTGTTTTGAGCCTACCGCTGAAAATCGGAAACAAGGACTACTGGATAAGAATTAGCAATGATTCCTCATACGCCTGGGTCGAAGGAGGGTTTGGAAGCCCCTTCACAGAAAGTGAACAGGACTTTCGGGTCTATTTGCCTAAGAATGCGCTTGCTTCAGGAACATTTGAGGGAGAATACCAGCTGGCGCAGATTAGCTGCGTAATGAACGGGTCAACTCCTCAGTTGACACTTGGTCGAAAGGAGTGAAAAAGTGAATGTTTGGTGATAAAAAGCAGGTAAAGAAAGATCAAAACAAATCTAGAAAAAGGGAACCAGGCTTAGAAGAAGGCTCTTCGATTGAGAAACTGGCTGATGCTTTAAAGCTGCCTATAAGTAGAATACAGGAAAACACAGAGATTCTTGAAAATTACCCGTTGAAGCCTCCGTTCTCTTACGCTTTAATCATAAAAGACAAAGATGCTGGCGAAGTATCCTACATCATAGACGAGATTCCTCTTAACGACCAAGAAAAAGAAGTTTTCAATAAATTAAAAAACATTTTAGAAGCCAACCTTCGGGCACCGACAGAAAAAGAGAGTCCAATTGAGTCTTTTAGAAGACAACTTCCAGAGATCTTAGCAAAAGCTGGAGGAATAACTAAGAATTTATCTAACGTTGGCTTAAGAAAAGTAACATATTACCTAGAATGTGAAATTGCAGGGTTCGGCAAAATTGACCCGTTGATGTCGGACTCTTACATCGAAGACATTGGCTGCAACGGAGTAAACAAAGTTTTATACTTATGGCATAGAAAATACGAAAATATTAAGACGAACATTTCTTTCAAGACAGAGGAAGAACTTGACAATTTTATCATGAAACTCGTTCATAAGGCTGGAAAACACGTCAGCATAGCCTACCCAACAGTTGACGCAACATTACCTGGCAAACATAGACTTGCTGTGTTCTATAAAAAAGAGGTTACGCCTCTTGGGACAAGTTTCACGATTAGAAAATTCCGCGAAGATCCGTACACGATTATAGACCTTATAAATAACGAAACCATGAGCATAGATGTCGCTGCGTACATATGGCTTCTGATAGAGAACAAGCTTTCATCAATAATTATTGGAGCAACAGGCGCGGGTAAAACCACTGCTTTGAACGCTATAGCCGGCATAATTCATCCTGAACAAAAAATCATCTCAGTTGAAGAGGTTGCTGAAGTTAACCTTTTGAGAGAAAACTGGATCTCCACGATTGCGCGGTCAGGGTTCGGTGTGGAAAGCAGCGGCGAAATTTCCCTATACGAGCTGATTAAAAATTCAGTGAGGCACAGGCCTGACTGGATAATAGTTGGCGAAGTTCGAGGTGAAGAGGCGTACGTTCTTTTCCAAGCCCTTGCTACTGGACACGGTGGGCTATGCACAATGCACGCTGATGACGCAGATACAGCGATTAAAAGACTAACTCAGCCTCCGATGAACATTCCTAGCACAATTATACCTTTGATGAACTGTGTTATTTCTGTTAAACACGTGAAGGCGCCGGTTCTTGTGAATTATGGTAAAGCTGCTTCGAAGAGAAAGTTTGAAAAAATTTCCGAAGTTGTAAGCGCCAGTTCAATTCACGACGTGTTTATCTGGGATAATGTTGCTGAAGCTTATCGCGAAGACCTTTCTAACAGCTACCTTTTTGGCAAAATCGCTGAGAAGTGGAGCCTTCCAGTTGATTACGTAATGGAAGAATACGAGAAACGTAAAGAAGTTATTCAGTACCTAATAGAAAAGAACATTAGAAGCTACAATGGCATCGCAACCTTTCTCGGTAAATTCTACCGAAATCCGGAGCTCACATACAACGAGATTCTTGAGTCAAGGTGAGGTGTTAATTGAAGCTAAAGTTCAATTTTGCCTCTGATGAAGCTGTGGAAGATGAGCTTCCCTTCGCTTTTATGTTGATTACGCTTATGGCCTCTTGCGGTGTCTCACCGTACGAGAGTTTCAAAAGGTTGAGAAACATCGAGCTTCTTCCATTCGTAAAGAAAGAGGCAACAGAAATCGTGAGAAACGTAGAGGTTCTCAACAAAGACCCATTAACGACAATGCTTGAAAGAGCAAACCAAACAAAGTCAGAGACCTATAGAGACTTTCTTACTGGGTATGTGTCAACGGTTAAAAGCGGAGGCAGTGTTACGAGTTACTTGAAAAGTAAGCTTCGCTCGATTTTTGAGGTTCGCGCCGTTGCTGCTGTTCGCTCTATCGAGAGACTTGAGACCCTAGTTGAGTCGTACATGGTTATGCTGCTGGTATTGCTTTGCGTCTACATTCTTGTGGCGGTAATGTCTTCTTCCGTAACCGCAAGCATAGGAATGAGTATCAGCGGAGGACCAATAATGGTCTATATTATACTTTTCGTTGCCATGCCATTAGTATCGTTCATTTTTATGGCTATTGCGCAGCTGCTTAGAAAAGGCACTTTGATGGGTCTTAAGGCAATCTACCTTAAGTCCTTGCCCTTCGTAGTTGTCAGTGGTGGAATTTTAACAGCGTTGGCTCTTGTCCCGGATGTACTTGAGGCTTTAACCAGCATAACTATGTCTTTACAGGCCGCACTAAACAGTGTTCTGCCAACTTCAAACACGCAAGTTTTGGTGGGCAACACTATACCCCTTATTGTAACTTTGTGTCTAGTACAGGTTTCATTAGTTCCAACATTTGCATACAAGAACATAATCGGAGTTAACATGAAAGCGGAAGAAGCCATGCCCAGCTTCTTACGCGACGTTAGTGAAACAAGGAAAACAGGTATGTCACCAGAAAAAAGTATAGTACACAGCGCAGGCCGCAGGGGCTACGGCTCGTTTTCAAAGATTTTAGAACGAATAGTAAACCAGATCGAGTGGGGAATATCGCTCAGAAAAATATATAGCGACCTACAAGACTGGTTGACGAGCTGGCCTGTACTGACGAACTTTCTTATTCTTATCGAGACAATTGAGGTTGGAGGAGGCTCCGCGGAGGCTCTAGAGCTTTTGGCAAGTTATAGTGAAAGAATCAGAGACATAGAAAAAAGCAAACGTGACATGCTAAAACCATACGTTGTGCTACCCTTCATTTGGACAGCACTGATGGCTTTAACCTTCTCGTTTACGTTTTATGTCGTAACACAGCTTCCAACAGGATTTCCAGGCGGATCAGGGGCTTCACTTGTAAAGGGTCAAATGGCTCTGTTTTCTAGCGCCATCATCTTTCATTCCTGGGTTTCAGGTTTCTTTATAGGTAAGGTTACACAGGGAAACTTCGCTGCTGGGTTCAAATATTCGTTGCTGCTTGCTGTTACGGCTCTTATTTCGATACTGGTTTCTCAGAACATAATTGACGTAATTTTTGGTGCATTGTAACATGCCGACCACAACGATGGATACTTTGCTTTCATGCTTCGTTATGATTACACTTACTCTTTCTTCCATGGTAGGTGTCTATGCAATCGTGCACCCATTTCTGCAGGACCAAAAATCATGGAATGAGACTCAACTTAGCCAAAAAATAGCGGAATACCTTCTCATCGAACCTGGAAATCCACAAAACTGGGGAGCAAACCTAGTGGATTCTTTGGAAAATTTTGGACTTGCCAAGGCAGGATTCACTTCAGCCTTTGAGCTCGACATAGACAAGGTTACAAGGCTTAACAGCGAAAACGTTTACAACATCAGCTTTCTAGACGCTTTTTCTGCTTTAGGGGCTCCTGACAAGCCATTTAGAATCGAGATTAACCCTGTCTTCGACGTTTCTGTGAATCTAACCTCAAAACAGGAGGGACTTCTTGAAACAGTTTACACATTTGAGGTTACAACAAGGAAGTCGGGTATGCTCGTTGCCGCCTCCATTAATTGCTATGCTGTCTTTGCAAACGAGGTTGCAAGCAATTCATCATCTACTTCCTCATCTGGAACAGGTACCGTTGAAATTTCGCTTTTGAACACAGGTAATGGAACAGCTTTGTTCATCGTGTTTGCAGAGACGGAGCCGAGAATAGTGTCGTATGCGGTATATTCGTTTGGGCATCAGTTAAGTGGAAATCCTCATTCACGCGGAGAATACGCTACGTTAAGTCCCATTGACTACACTCTTAGGGTCGACCTCGTTTCTGAGACCAACATAGTGTCCAACGGGATGGTTTTCACCTGCGACCATTGGTTTAGTTTAGATGAACTTAACAAGTCGCTGACCACTCAGTTTTTTGGCATACCTCAACTGTTGGATGCTAGCCCACTGGTTCTGGTTGGGACAGGTGTAGATGGAGAAACCTATTTTGCAGAGTGGACCGTTTACCCTCAAATTCCAGTGGATTTCGGGTTGGACTTCACAAGCCAGTTTGACCTTACAGATTACTGTTCTTTCCGTTATTTTGTGACCATTAACTCTGCTGTTTATGTCTGCGAAGTTACTGTGGGAGGAACATAAGACTGTGTCGCTGAACAATCGTGGCCAAATTAGGGTTCTCGAAGCCTTTTTCGCTGCAGCAGTAATTTTCGGGTCATTAGTTCTAAGTGGACCCATTTATGTAGCCTTCCACAGCAGAGGTGACAATGTTGCTTTGTACTCGATTGGAATGAACGTTTTAATGGAGTTAGACAGGGAAGGCTTTCTTGGGGAAATGATTGCTCAAGGCAATTGGACTGAGATTTCAGCTTGTTTATCGTTTCTGTTGCCTTTAGGAGTCTCGTTTAATGTTACAATTTACGATGAAGACCTAGATGTTGTAAACTCTGTTTCAATCTCAGATGGAACCTTGGATGGAAAAACCGTGGTTTCAGTTCAGTACTTACTTGTTGATAGAACGAATCTTAACTTCTACATAATAAGACTTCAGCTGGCGTACATTAAATGATAGGACCAAAACGAAACAATTCGGGGCAAGTGCTAATCGTTGCTGCCCTAGCGATAGCTTTTCTGATTTCGTCCACAATTGCTTACATATACCAAACTGGCCAAGCTGCCAGCGTTGACGAACCCTACGCAACTCACGATTTCGCTAGAAATATCAAACTTAGTTCCAGAAACCTAATCGTTGGCTGGCTTGCAAACGTTTCAATAGGTGGCGACAATGAAACATTGGGGACAACTCTAGACAGATGGTCAAGCTTTGTTGAAAACCAATATTTTGTGGGAAAGTGTGTTTTAAAGTCAGATTGTTACAAAAGTGGGGAATACTCCGAAGGATTATGGATAGGTTGGAGCGAAGATGGTTTTGGAGTTACCAGTGCAAAAGTGGATTTTACATTGAACCTAACAGTCGATGGCTCGGAATTTACGATTACGTTTCCAGTGAACGTTACAACATCAATTGTTTCAAGTGGAACGTACGAGGTTAATCCTCCGTTTTGGCACGACGTTAACATGACAATTAACGTGTATGTCGATGGGATGCGCGCGCTTGTAGAAGACTTGTCAGTTTATTATAGGCATACATCTAACTGGCTTAGTGCGAAGCAGCTCAGCAATTATTCGCTTTCTGATTACGGGAATGGGACATATCGTTTAACTTTCACGTTATCTAGGTTTTGGATCCACAAGCTGCTTACACGGGTCTTTGACCGAAGAGACATTTTTGTTCAAACAAGCTTCATGCCTGAAAAACTCATAGACAATTTGCCTATATTTCTCGTTGGAACCAGTAAACCCGAGATTGCAGAATTTGACAATACCTCTTTGGGATCACTTACAAGTCCCTCGGGGCTAGGCGCAGTTCTTTCCATGGGATCTAATGCCGAATATTGGATAATCGGGTCAACTAACCGCAAGGTCTTCAAGTATGATGGACAAAACTTCACTGAGGTTACTCCTATTTCGAATCAGTTCACTTCTGGTATCAGCGCAGTAAATTGGGGTGACGGGTACTGGCTTGTCGGCGATAGAGATGGGAGAATTCAAAAATATGATGGAAGCTCTTGGACAGACCTAACTGCTGAGGCAGGCTTCAATTCTCTAGGAATTCCGATCTCAGAAATCGAGTGGAACGAGGACTTTCAATACTGGCTCGTAGGAAGCAACAGCATCGTTAAGAAATTTGATGGAACCATCTGGACGGACGTTTCTCCAACGGTTCGACAATTTGAAGATGAAATTGGAGGCATAAGCTGCGACGGTTCAACTTGGCTTGTTGGCGACTTAAAAGGCGTAATACAGGCATTCAACGGCACACAGTGGACGAACTTAACCTCAGAGGCTGGCTTTTATTCTAATGGAACCTCGATTTACACAATTGACTGGGGAGACAACAAGTTCCTTGTCGGAGGAAAGGATGGCAAAATAAAAATGTACAACGGAAGTTCCTGGCTCGACGTGTCCAGCGGGTGGGGATCGAACAAAGATATCCTTGCCATCGAATACAGTGATACCTATGCCTATTGGCTTGTCGGAGGATCATACGGTCAAATTATGACATTTGATGGTTCATTGTGGAGAGATTTAACAAACCACGCTGTTTTAAGTGGCGATATAAATGCGGTAAGTGCTGAGTTTCAGTGTTAACTGTTAATAACTGCATTCAGAATTTAGTCTTCAGAACTTACTTTCACGCTAAATATAAGTGTCCTACGTAATGATATGAAATTATGGACTCTAGGTCTATACTTAAGTTTCTCGTTCCTCAAGGAACATGGCTGTGGAGAACAATTATTCTATTAGGCTTCATTTTTCTCGATTTTCTAGTTACGGTTCTTTTATGCACGAATCCTTACGCAGAGGGTAACCTTTTGGCAAGAAGCTTTATGCAGATATACGGAATCGTTCAAGGCTTAGCGATTTTTGACTTGTTGATGACAATTCCGATTTACTTTATTCTTGTTTTCGACTCGTATCTCATTAGGTACACGGGACCTTATTCGACGTTTGCAGAGCTCTTCGTTGACGTAGCTTTAGGCTGGGTTGTCGCGGGTGCACATTTCAACGGCGCCTTAAGTTGGTTATGGGAAGCTCCACATTTGACACGACAGATGATAGGATTGGGTTTATATCTCTCAATAGTGTTTCCAGCGTTTTATTTTCGATCAAAGCTCGATTTTCCACGTTTTATACGTGAATAGAATACCTGATGAGGGACCTTAGTAGACGCATTATTTCTGCTAACAAAGGACTATTGTAAGCATTAATGTTTTTTCTTAGCTTCCAAATACTGTTGGTATTCTTCGATTTTTTCTCGGATGTGTTGACGAATGTATTCATCCGCATTTTTGTAGTCTGCTCCTGTTTCCTCCATGGCTTTATTAAGCAAGCAATATTCTTCACGTGGAATCGGAACATCCACGTAAAATTCCTCGGTCTTAAGTTCTTCAAGTCGTCGACGAACTGCGTCGCGGACGAAATCGGTTACGGTTGTGTTTCCAACCGCGTTGCAATTTCGTATGGTTTCAGTAATTTTTGCGACAAGGTCTTCAGGCAAAAAAATGGAGGTCTCAAGCAGCTTTGTTAAAACATCTGCGTAAGTTTGGAGTTTTCCACTTTCAGCTGTGAGTTTTCAAGACTGCGTAAACGCTTATCGGAAGGATCCAGCTTGTAAGGCTTTTGTCGACTTTTTAGCTGACCAAGTTGTAGGCGCAGGGTTTTATACAACCGTAGATGAGAGATTCGAAGATGCATTAGACGCTAAAGAGGCTGTTGATGCGTTCTGCGAGCTCGTGAACCTTGACAACATGCTACAAACCGCTGTTAGAGAGTTAATTGCGTCTGGAAACAGTTTCTGGGAAAAAATTGAGCCTCTAAGCCTCGTTGACCTAAAAATTCTACCTTTGACAAGCATAAGACACATCAAACGTGACGTACAAGGTAACGTTCAAGCCTACGTCCAGTCAGCGACATGCGGTGGAAAAAGCTTGACAGCTGAAAGAATCATACATTTTTGCCGGAATCCCGTGGACGGCGAACCATTCGGAACCGGCGTTTTGAGGCCTTTACTGGAAAAGTTAACCGTTAGCGGAGAGACGCGGACGAGTTTTCTCGAGATGAAAGCTCGCATAGAACGGATGTTGCCGGAGATTTTTGAAAAGTACGTTGGCCCACATGAGCTTTGGATTTTCGAAGGTGTAAGCGACAACCAGTTAGCTGAGTATCAATGTGTAATCAGGTCCAAACCTAAAGATGGAGCCAGATTCGTCTACAACAAGAAGGCGGATGTCAAAACTGTGCAGATCGACCCGAGAACCCAGTTTCAAACCTACCTTGACCACATCATAAATCAGTTATACTTAGGCGGAGAAACGCCTTTGCCGAAGCTCTTCACTACGCCGGGTTTAACCGAAGCCTCAGCTAAAGTGGCTGCTGATCTTGTGGAAAGAAAAGTTTCGTCATTACAGAGATTCATAAAACGCATAGTCGAAAAAATTTTTACGCCAATTATCAAGCAAGAAGGCTATGATCCGAAGAAGGTAGGTTGCAGACTGAATTGGGGAACACCTGAAAAACCCCAAATCGCCATAGCGGACGTCTTAAAAGCAGCTGAACTAAAACTTTTATCAATGGAAGAATTCAGAAACATCACAAAGGAACTTGGTTGGAAATACTGAAATAGAGTCATATTAGTTTCACGGGTTCAGTTAACTCTTAACTAAACTTTGGCAAATTTATGTTTTATTTTTGGTTCTGGGTTGCATGTGTTTTTGAAGCTGTATTGACGTGTATATCTGCGTGTTGGAAGCGCTTATTCATTCCTTCT
>JAGTQS010000050.1 GCA_018397055.1 Candidatus Bathyarchaeota archaeon
ACACACGCTTCCACAGAGGAATAAACACATTCCCCGCACACCTATACCAGTGTAACGTTAGAAACTTGACATGACAGATACTATAGCCTTAAATACTTTAACGAGTGATTGAACCCCTCTTATAGGGGGAGGATTCAAAATAGTTCCGTCCAACCCATCTATGAAAACTTTGCCTAAGTCTTTGAATGTATGAATTTTCTTCGTTGGATCTTTAACTTTGGCTTGGTAGGAATAAGCAATAACATAATAGGGATGATATGACAGCATTCCATATGCCTTGACTTTGTCTCTATTTCGTAATTCTATTTCTGAGATTTTTTGAAAGTTGTTCCTTAATGGAAGGGCATTTTTTACAGTAATGCTTTCTTCAATAGTAGCATAATCAGCCCTACCAACGCTAATAGCCCAAAATTCTTCTTTGAGAAAATCGACATCCCATCTGTCAATGTTGTAATGGTCAGCGAAAATTTCTGCGTCTTCACTAAATCCTCCAGGATAAGATACAAAAATCCCTCGCCATTGGGACCCTAAGTCTTTAAGTTTTGCCCAGAATTTTTCAATTTCGTCTACACCCACAGGATTTTTCCAATTTTTGCATTCAACAGCAATTATTTTACTACCTCTAGTTGCGACTATATCAATCTCCTTAAGGGCGCCACTTATGCCCCTAATTCTCTCTCGACGTTTCGTTCGGAATCCTTTACTAACCAATATTTTTTCCACACATTCCTCTAGTTTTTCACCAAGTTCATGAATTGCTGCTTGAACTTGGACCTCGGTATTCTCCTCCTGTAAAGGCGTGATTTCTTCTTGTTTTCTAAGATCATTGCCACAATTTGGACAAAAATTTGGGTTTGGAATTTGTAGTTTTTCTCTACAACTAGGACAATAGTTAAGCAATAGTTTTATCCCCTATTAAAGTAAAAAAATGTCGTATTTAAAATTAAGACACAATACTTCTGTAAATAATGACTAAAATAATAATTTAGAATAATGGGGGTTTCTAACCAGCTTTTCCGGCTCGTAGGATGATTTTTATGGTTGGGTAGGGCCTCGATCCTTACATACATTTATTGAGAAAAGATGGAGTTCATTGACTCTACTCCGAATAATTCTGTAGATGCGGCGAGGTTCTTAAGTTTTCTTGACTTGACAACTGTCTATGCTGTTTTGGAAGGGTTCTACTGTGAGTCGTGGCGTCATAGGCATCCTTCTGAGGCTATGCTTCGTTTAGTTGCCCTGTACAAGCTGAAGAGGTTCCGTTTCCTAACCGAGCTTTAGAAGATATTGGATGATGAGGCGCTTAGGCTGTTAGGCTTTAGGTGGAGGCCGAGCTACAAGACTGTGTGGCGCTGGCTCAAGGTGAGGCTAGGCCCGGAAGGTCTGGAAGCTGTTCACTCTGCCTTGATGAAGGCTGTAAAGGAAGCTTTGGAGGTTCAAGGAGTAAGTCTGGGCTTGAAGGTTGCTGGTGACGCTTCACCCATACAAGCTATGCCGCGGGACAGGGAAGCAAGATACAACGGCTACTACAAGAAGGTATGCTACCTTGTTCACAGGCTCGTCTGCAGCACCACGAACCTAACCTTGAGCTGGGCTGTTACCCCAGGCAACGTGGACGAGGCAGGCGTGATGGTGGTCCTCTTGGTGAAAGCACTGCTTCTTGGAGTGGTTCCGAAGGAGGCTGGCTTCGACAACGGATACGCTTCACCGTGGAGCTATGCTCTCCTGGGACTGACAGCAGTTAAACCATTTATTGGGTTTAGGAAGAACGCTAAGCCGAGCTGGAGGGGTAAGCCCCGGACGCTTAGGCTCCGCTTCAAGAAGATGGTTAAGGCTGGCGTCCTCACGGCTGAACGTCTCAAAGCCGTAGGGATTAGCCCAGACCCAGAAGAGAACAGCATAGACGAGGTTCTCTCCGGCTTGACGATCGCGGGACAGCACGAGTACGTCGGCGCATACTACAGAAACCTCAGCCTAACCGAGTTCCGCCAGAATAGGCGAGGCTGGGTTAAACTCTACGTCCAGATGCGCAACGTGATTGATGGAAGCAACGGCCACCAGAAAGACTGGTTAGACTTGGACAACTTAAAGGTTAAAAGCCTTTGAAAGGCTAGGCTTCACACCGCCCTGTCTATGCTCAGCCAGGCAATGTTCGCTTACACGCGGGTTCAGAACCGCATCCTCAAAGGGTTAACAAGCCTAGCATACCTCAAGTAGCGTGCCAGAAAGAACGGAAAGAACCATTGCCCACGTGGAAACTCTCCCAACCAAGTAACATAAACATCTTCTTTCCCGCATTGAAAGACATCCAGAACCCTGAGGACACCTGATCATCCACTAACAAAACAAGTTTAGGATCACAAAAATCTAAAGAAAAAGCTGTTTAGAAAAGCCCAATAATACATTATATAGTTTTGATTAGCTGAAAGATTTAAAATTTGGGGTTAGACTTTTCAACTAAACTTTGGTAAATTTTTGGGCTTTCGCCTATTTCTTGGAAGATTTTTGCTAAAATAATGTTAATATTCATGGGTGCGAACTCCATTTTTTGCATTGTGGGTACATTCGAAACGAAAATTTGCCAAAGTTTAGTTTTCAATTCAATATGTTAATCCTAGTTTAGAAAGTTTCACTTCGTTTTTGTTGTAGATAGTCAGGAAAGCTGACCCGAGTATATATAGCCTCCCTCCTCTCATCATCAGAGAATCATAAGCTGAAAGGTTTTTTGTTGTAGGGCGGCTCAAAAGCTTGGTACTTCATCATGTTGCTCTATTTTCTGATGAGACAGATTAGATCATCGCCACCCCATCATATCATCAAGAAAGACGAAATATTAATAAATATAGCTAAAGCCAAGCCGCAGAAAAACCGTAAACGGATGCAAGCTTCGCTGTCAAGCGAGGAGAACTGCTCCGCTAGGTTCAAATTTAGCTTTAACCGTGTATCCTGAATGACGCGAAAGTTTTTTCGCGAACTCCTCTATGTCCCTCATGTATGGCATAGCGTTTTTCGGCAGCCGCTTTTGGCTTTGCCCAACCCACTCGTAGGCTTTCACCTCAATATAGTTCGGCTGAGCCTTCTTCACGAGCTCCGCGTATTCCTCTTGGCCCATCATGTTCCAACCTTTTATCATCGTAAGTCTTAGAACCCTGCGGGTGTTCAAGCTCGGAAGAATCTCCAACGTCCTGTTAAGCTTTTCCCAGCCGTCTTTTACAAGCGGCTTCACGACCGACAAGTATGTTTTCCTATTTGGAGCTGAGACGCTTACGTAGAGCTGAAACGGCAAAGGCGACAGTCTTTCAAGAGCTTCAGGCACCGTCCCGTTTGTCACCAGAAACGTTATCATGCCTCTTTTTTCAGCCTCCATGATGAGCTCCGAAGTCTGCGGATACAGGGTGGGTTCACCAGTCAAGCTCATAGTCATCATGGTCGGCTTCAATGCTTCCTCAAACTTTTTCCTGTCCGCCTTCGGATTTCCCTTCCAACCCGTCAAAAGCAGCCTCCTTTTTTCTATAGCCTGCTCAACAATCTTCGCTGGCTCGTCAAACTCTTCAACGGTTAAGGGAAACTCCTTCCAGTTCAACCCAGGTCTGTCGTGTGAATGAAGCCTCCAGCAATAGAGACAGTGGTAGTTGCAGCCAAGGTACGGCGTCATCATCATGCACCTGTGGCTTTGAACAGGCGGATACCACAGTTCCTTGTAGCAAACCCTGTTGTGACGGAGGCTTTCCTTAGTCCACTGGCAAACCTTTACCGCGCTGTGAAGGTGGTCGCCTACAAGCCTGTAGCCTTGTCTAAAGTATGTTTTGTGTATTTCAGCCATCGACGAAGGTTCCATGCTCACGTTGTTCATCGAGCCTAAAGCCTCAGTTGCCATAAAAGCAGTAGAACAAAGACAACGCAACAATATAAAAGAATTGCCAGTATCCCTTGGCAGTTCACCTAACGGAACCATAATCCTTATTTTTCACACTGAGGTAACCTTTACAAATCCTCCCACCAGAGCGTAAAAAGATTGGACGACACATCTGAGCAACTGGAAGAAGACTGGAACAACGTAAAAACGGGAAAGATTGACCCGAAATTCAAGTACGAAATCATGCGTATGCCAGGGGCTGAAAAAGTCCATCTTTGTTTCCAATGTGGAACATGCACAGCTGACTGCGTGATTGCGAAGTTCACCGATTTTTACAGGCCTAGAAAAATTGCGCGTACCATTCAATTGGGACTGAAAAACAGGCTTATAGGAAACGAGGCCTTGTGGCTTTGCACGACGTGCCACACCTGCATTGACCACTGCCCACAAGGCGTAGAGGTATCAAGCATCATCAGAGCCCTAAGGAACATTTCAATGAAAAACTTGGGCACAATGCCGTCAATATATAAAATCTTTGCGTCAAACATCCTGAAGTGCGGCTACGTGTACTTGATGCCTGAGTCTAGGATGAAGAAACGTCAAGAACAAGGGCTGCCGCCGTTGCCTAAGCCAAACCTGAACGACATTGAAAAACTGTTCCAGGCAACAGGCTTTACTATGACGCTTGAAAAAACGAAGACAACAGAAAATGAAATAACTGAAGGTGCAAACTAGGGTGGCTGAGACAAAATTCCTGTTCTTTCTAGGCTGCCTTATTCCGTATAGGCTTGCAAGCTATGAGGTTTCAGCGAGAAAAGTCTTAGGAAAACTAAGCGTGGAGCTTGTTGAAATGCCTGAATTCAATTGTTGCGGTTTTCCCATTGCTCCAGTAGATTACGAGTTGGCGCTTACATTGGCAGCTCGAAACCTGTGTTTGGCGGAGCGGCAAAACATGACTGTTCTAACACTGTGTAACGGCTGCTATGGCGCCTTAAACGAGGCTAACAAGGTTCTAAAAGAAGACAAAACATTGAGGGACAAAATTAACCGCAACCTGCAACAAATAGGCATGGAGTTCAAAGGAACAAGCAACGTCAAACACTTGGTCCACGTCCTAACCGATGACATCGGCTTAGAAAAACTGAAAGAGTTCATCAAGAACCCCTTAACAGGACTTCGAGTTGCGCAACACACTGGCTGCCACCTGCTTCGTCCAGCTAAGCACATTAGTCATGGGGACAACTCTGATGACCCCGTTGTCCTCAAAAAACTGATAAACATAACAGGCGCCGAATGCCTGGATTACCAAGATGAAACAGAATGCTGCGGCAACACGGTAATAGGCATCAACGAGGAAATTCCGTTCAGAATCTCAAAAGAAAAACTTGAACACGTCAAAGCCTCGGGCGCTCAAGCGTTGGTGACTGTTTGTCCATCTTGTCACATGATGTATGATTTCAACCAGCCAAGAATAGAAAAGGCATTCAACGTGTCCTTCAACCTGCCTATTTTACACTACACGCAGCTACTGGGCTTAGCTATGGGCTTCAAACCAGGGGACCTGATGCTCAGTGAGAACAGAGTAAAGCCAACCTTATTCTTAAGCTAAATATTGGAAAAAAGTGCTTCAAAGATGACCTAATAAACAGTTATTGCGAGTTATACTTCCATAAGAAACCTGCCTCTTCATCATGATTTCTTGAAGCTTCCGTGCACGTTGAGACTTTTTTCTTTATATGGGCTCTGTGGAAACACTGGAATTGTGGATTCGTTTGTTCAAATTGGTTTTCTTTTCCTTTTTTGGACGAAAAACTGCTTATCGTGGGTTAGGAACCTTTTTTAAGAGTAGATGCTGATAGCTGCATATTATGACGTTGAAACGGAGTAGATGTGGAATGAACGTTATCGTCTTAATTCTTGACAGTTTCCGACAGGACCACGTGAGCTTCTATAACCAGAAGAAGCTTGTTTTTGAAGGCGTAAAGCCTTGTGAAACTCCGAACCTCGACAGGTTTGCGAAGGAAAGCGTCGTTTTTGAAAACGCCTACCCAAGCGGGTTGCCAACAATCCCTGTTAGAACCGAGATCATGACAGGCCAAGACACGCTTCCCTTTAAGCCTTGGGAATCTCTTTCGCCACATGAGGTGACCGTGGCTGACATGCTTAGGCGTGAGGGATACATTTGTGGCATGATATCGGACAACTATCATTACTGGCCACCTGGAAGAAATTTCCATAAGAGCTTCCACGCTTACCGTTGGGTTCGCGGACAAGAATATGATCCATACACTTCTCATCCGTCTCGCAGAAACATTGACGACTACGTGAACGAGCATTATTCGGAGATTTGGAGAAAACGGATTCACCAGTTTCTGTCTAACACCGACGACTTTGTAAACGAGGAAGACTGGTTTCCAGCAAAAGTTGTGGAAGAAGCCGTAAACTGGCTGAAGGCAAACAGGGTTCACAAAAAGGTTTTCTTGTGGCTTGATTGTTTTGACCCGCATGAGCCTTGGGATCCACCGAGACGGTTCGACACGTACACCGACCTAGACTATAAAGGTAAAAGGCTCATACTTCCAATGGGAGGAAAAGCCTCTGACTGGGCAACTGAAGACGAGATACGTCACATTCGGGGGCTTTACGCAGGCGAAGCGTCTTTTGTTGACAGTTGTCTTGGTAGACTGTTTGAGAGTCTTGACGACTTTGGGTATTATGAAGACTCGATCATAATTCTAACAGCAGACCACGGTCACCCATTAGCTGACCACGGCAAATTTCTGAAAGGGTGCGACCGACTTTACAATGAGCTCTTGAAGATTCCGTTCATGGTTCGGTTGCCGGGTGGAGAAAAAGCGCGAAGGTCAAAGGCTATCGTTCAGTTTCCAGATGTTTTACCCACAATTCTTGACTTTCTGGGACTTGGAAACAACACCCATTCGATGCACGGCAAAAGCTTCCTGCCAGTTCTCAACTCAGAAACGGATAAGCATAGAAAAGCCGTAATAACTGGCTATTTCGAAGGCTTGGATCGTTGCATAAGGGATAAAAAGTGGAGCTACATTCAGCGTCCTGAAGGTGAACCTGACGAACTCTATAATCTAGAAGATGATCCAAAAGAAAAAGTAAACCTCATCGACAAAAACCCCGAGGAAGCTCAACGACTATCAGCCCTCTTCGGTCAGCAGTATCGACGTGTACCATCTAAGACCATAAAAGGCGTACAAGGACGATATGAACTAGCCTCCAGCGCACTAGAATAAAACGTTTAACCAAAATGCCCAGAAAATCATGATAAATAGCTGCAGCATCTATTCTAAGTACAGTGTTTGATGCGAGAGAATAAAATGATTGAAAAGAAACAGTTAAGACTTAAGTCTATTGTCCCAATCTTTGCAGCTGGCATATTCGTTTTTCTACTGTATATTTACTTTCTTGTTCCCTTCAACGACTTGGTTCAAACTTTTCAACAGGTTAATCCGTTCTATCTTTTTCTCGCGTTGGCTGTACTTTTTCTCGCCCACGGCTTCTATGCCTTCACTTGGCAAAAACTACTTGAGATGCTTTCCGTAAAAGCCTCTTTTCTGAAAGCTTTCCTGTTCACTTGGGTGGCAAACTTTGTTGACATACTTGTTCCAGCAGAATCCGTCAGTGGCGACTTCTTACGAATTTACCTCTTGTCAAAGGAAAAAAGTGGAGATGCTGGAAAGATAGCGGCGTCGGTTCTGTGCCACCGCCTCTTAGTAACCATCATATCCGTGTTAGGGTTACTAATCAGCACAATGTATTTCATGCTCTACAATAATCCCCCAACCTTGGTTCTGCAGATCGTAGTGGCAATAGCAGCCTTGAACGCAGTTGTGTTCGGTTTAGTGATATATATAAGCATAAAAAAAGAAGCTGCCGAGAAAATGGTAAACTGGACAATTAAGGCACTTGTCCACATAACGCGGGGACGCTGGAAATTTGAACACCTAAAAGAGTCAGCCACGAAAACGATGAACAAGTTCTATGAAGGAATCACAGTTTTCCGCCAGAATCTGAAAGGCTTCGTCGTACCCGTATTTTCATCCATCATCGCAGTTGCTCTTGACATCCTGATAATGGCGTTAGTCTTCCTCTCTATAGGCCCGATGGAAGCCACGATTTCTCTAAGCGCCCTCATCATAGTTTACTCCTCAAGCGCCATCGTCCACTACATACCAATCGTTTCAGGAGAGCTTGGAACAATGGAAATCTTCCTGACGACAATGTTCACCTTGCTCGGAAACCAGCAAGCCATAGCAATCTACACAGCAGCAACAGTCCTCATCCGAACCCTCACCCTTTGGGTCAGACTATTCGTAGGCGGCATAATCGTACAAATAATGGGAATAAAAAGCCTAACAACAAAAACTATTCCTTAAAACCCAGAAAATGACCTAATTACCCATAAACCTAAAAATTCTTAGTGGACCGGGGGGGATTTGAACCCCCGACCTCCGCCGTGCGAGGGCGGCATTCATCCAAACTGAACTACCGGCCCTTTTCGAGGTTTCCTTTATCCTCAGGTTCTATGAATGGTTTTGAGCATGATTTAACCTTTATGCGATGTTGTAGGCACATGCTCCTATAACGAAAAACATATATTAGCTTCTTTATTTTTGAAAAGAATGTCGGGCGGTAGCTCAGCTTGGCAGAGCTTCCGAATCAGCCTGATAGATTTGGCTGATGGAGACGCTGTAGATGTCCACCTTGTGGTGGATGTTGCTCAGTTGCCGAGCGTACAGAAACCGGACTGTCGCAGGAGAACCATGGCTAGCCCTTGGTTCGGCGAATTCAAAATAGGAAATCCAAAAAAAGGGTTCCTATGAAAGTCCCGCCCGCCCGACCACTAAAAATTTAGTGCATTAAAATCTTGTATATATCCATGCAACAATCTCTCCTTCTCTTAGGACGTAGGCGTCGCTGGCAACAGGGCCGAAATCCCAATTTAGGCTTGTCGAATTCCAAGTGTACCAAAGCCAATAGGTGTTAGGATCTCCACCTACACGATTTATGCTTGTGACGAATGCTCCATATTCTCCCGTGATGTAATCAACGTCTGCAACCATTTTTGTGGCATTTAATAAGTCAGCCCACCTAACAATAAGGGTGTTGTTATGCCATTCTTTTGTTCCGTTGCCGTAATCGATGAGCAGGTTGACGAAAATGTATTTATCGAATTTTTGCAATTCCTTCAGCGTTTCATTATATAATTGCTGATACTTTACGAATTCCATGTAATATTGTGCGGTTAGGTACGTCGACACGATTAAAACGCAAATAAGCCCTAAAGAAGTCCACATGAAAATGTTTTTCTTAACCACAGATTTCACCTCCCTAAGATGCCTGTTTTTTTGATAGCGTTGATGAGGACGCTGCAGCCGAAGAAGAAAAAGAAAAAGTTTGACACCTCATGAACGATTGCGAAAGGCACACCAGCAATTATATAAGGAACAAGTGAAGCTCCAAAAACAATTCCAGTTACTATGTTTGTGAAAAAGTCATAAACAAAAGTAAGAAGAAAACCTACAACACCCATCTTAAAATTTGTTTCCCAAAACTCCTTTTCCGCTATAGCTGTTGACTTAGCAATACCAAATCCAGACTTCGACAAAACTCCGCCAAAAATTCCGTATAGGCTTTCACCTATACATGTAGCGATCAATGTAGGAAAATTGAAACCATAAGGGTTAATGGTGCCATAAACAAGCCACGTAAGAACCCCAACCGTAGCCCCTGCAAAACTACCTAAAATATAACCGCTGACAAAAACAAAAAGATCCATAAATTTAACATCAAGGTAAAATAAACACCTATCAACAGATAATTGGAACCAATGCAAAGCGCAGTCATAATGCTTATGAAACAAAGTTTTACAGTTGAAGATACAGTCGAATACATTTTATATGGTTGGATAATCCATCCAATATAAAAAACTTTCTATCAAAACTTTTCAGTCTATCAATCAAGTAGACTTATGTGTTTTGTTGAAAGGCTTTTATTTTACCTTGATGTTTGAAATTTTCAAGCACGAGGGATTGGTCATCGAGACGCCTGAACAAAAAATTACGCAGCTAAGTCGTGAACTTTCCGCTTTGAGGGCTGAAAGAGACAGGTTTAATGAAGAGGCAAAAACATGGGCTGAAAAACGTGACAAGCTCCACGAAGAAATCAAAAAGATACTGTTAGAAGCAAGGGGCTTCAGAGACAAACGAGACGAACTGAATAACGAGATAAAATTTCTAAAAACAATAAGGGATGAACGCCTAAAAAAACGTTCAGAAACTTTTGAACTACTTAAGAGCCAAAGACAGAAAATCCGGGACATACTGGCAACTATGACTGGTCGCAGCCTAAAATCTTTGGAAGAAGAAATCGCAAGGATCGACTGGAAAATTCAGACAGAACCACATTCCTTGGAAGAAGAAAAAAAGAAAGTTTGACACCTCATGAACGATTGCGAAAGGCACACCAGCAATTATATAAGGAACAAGTGAAGCTCCAAAAACAATTCCAGTTACTATGTTTGTGAAAAAGTCATAAACAAAAGTAAGAAGAAAACCTACAACACCCATCTTAAAATTTGTTTCCCAAAACTCCTTTTCCGCTATAGCTGTTGACTTAGCAATACCAAATCCAGACTTCGACAAAACTCCGCCAAAAATTCCGTATAGGCTTTCACCTATACATGTAGCGATCAATGTAGGAAAATTGAAACCATAAGGGTTAATGGTGCCATAAACAAGCCACGTAAGAACCCCAACCGTAGCCCCTGCAAAACTACCTAAAATATAACCGCTGACAAAAACAAAAAGATCCATAAATTTAACATTAAGAACACCTATCAACAGATAATTGGAACCAATGCAAAGCGCAGTCATAATGCTTATGAAACAAAGTTTTACAGTTGAAGATACAGTCGAATACATTTTATATGGTTGGATAATCCATCCAATATAAAAAACTTTCTATCAAAACTTTTCAGTCTATCAATCAAGTAGACTTATGTGTTTTGTTGAAAGGCTTTTATTTTACCTTGATGTTTGAAATTTTCAAGCACGAGGGATTGGTCATCGAGACGCCTGAACAAAAAATTACGCAGCTAAGTCGTGAACTTTCCGCTTTGAGGGCTGAAAGAGACAGGTTTAATGAAGAGGCAAAAACATGGGCTGAAAAACGTGACAAGCTCCACGAAGAAATCAAAAAGATACTGTTAGAAGCAAGGGGCTTCAGAGACAAACGAGACGAACTGAATAACGAGATAAAATTTCTAAAAACAATAAGGGATGAACGCCTAAAAAAACGTTCAGAAACTTTTGAACTACTTAAGAGCCAAAGACAGAAAATCCGGGACATACTGGCAACTATGACTGGTCGCAGCCTAAAATCTTTGGAAGAAGAAATCGCAAGGATCGACTGGAAAATTCAGACAGAACCACATTCCTTGGAAGAAGAAAAAAAGCTGGTTAAACAAGTAAAAGCCTTAGAAGCACAATTACAAGCGCATAGGCAAATTGAACACACAAAAACAGAGTTAGAAAATTTAAAAAAAGAAGCCCAGATGTTAAAGGACGAAATTCAAGCAGACTCAAGCAAAATTCACGAATTAGCTGAAAAAAGCCAAAAGTTCCATGAAAAGATGATGGAAGAACTTGAAAAGGCAAAGGCTCTTCAAACAGAGGCTGATGAAATGCACCGCAAATACGTTGAAACAAAAGAGCAAGCTGACGCAGTTCACAAAAAATGCGTGGAAATATCTGAACAAATAAAAAATCTTCGCGCTCCGATCAACCAAAAAGAAGAGGAGGAAAGAAAAAAACAGCAAATGGACCTTAGAAAAAAAAATCGAGAACGACGCTTTAGAAAAACTGAAAAAAGGCAAGAAACTCAGTTTCGACGAGTTCAAAATCCTGGCTGAACAAGGAAAAATCTAAACTTTTTACAAAATAGAAGAACGTTTACTTTTTTGTTTTGTCTCTGTTACTTTTTGTTTAGCTTAAATAGATACATGGGTCTATAACATTTATTGGGAAGAATGCATAATTCATAGATGAACCCATGTGGGAAAAGGTTAATGGCGAATACTGAAGAGCCAAAGGCTGAACGACTTCTCATTCTCTGCGTTGACCGAGACAATGACATAGGTAGAAAGACAAATACTCCAACGCCGATTGTTGGCAGGAAAGACAACCTTGACTCAGCACTAAAGCTTATTCTTGCCGACCCTGAAGAGGCTGACGCCAACACAATGTTTGAGGCTCTAAGGATATACGACAATCTTCAGCAGGACCGAACGACAAAAGACGTATACGAAATTGCAACGATAGCAGGCTCAGAACTTGGAGGAGTTTCTGCGGACCGTAAGCTGGTCTCTGAGCTCACGGATGTTCTGAAAAGGTTCAAAGCAGACGGCCTAATTCTTGTTACTGACGGCTTTTCAGACGAGGACATTATACCGCTAGTCCAGTCGAGAGTCCCAGTTACTTCCGTCCGGAGAGTAGTAGTAAAACACAGCGAGTCCATTGAAGAAACAGCAGCAATCTTTTCGCGGTACTGGAAGATGATCATGGAAGATCCACGATACTCAAGGATTGCGCTTGGACTACCAGGAGTCCTATTGATATCCATAGGCATACTGGTTTACCTTGGCACGTTCATCAGGTTCGACATCTACACATGGACAGCAATTGTCGGACTAATCATAATAGGAGGGTACCTTCTCGAAAAAGGATATGGTCTTGACCGAAAAATTTCAGCTGCCTTCTCACGGCCATACCATTACACAATCTCAGGTCTTGTCATAAACTTCTCGTTGATAGCAGGGTTCCTTTTAGCCGGTGTCGGCTTTTACCAATCTTGGACCTACATCAGCACAAATTTCAGATTTGATTTTCAGTTTCCAATAGATATAAGCCGTTTCATGGATATTTTGCCTCAAATAATTGGGCGGACGATTGAGAAATCATCAACATTAGTCGTTGTCGGTGTCTGCGTTTCTTTGGCCGGCAGATCAGTGGGTTACCTCTTAGATCGAGATTCGAGGTTTTGGCGGACCACGGCTCTAGTAATTGTTGCAGCTTGGTCGTGGACCATCCTAAATGAGGTTTCTCTCGTTATTCTCAACCCAGCTTGGCCAACCGGCGGACTTATTGCCTCAACAATTGTAGGAATAATCGTTATAGTCGCTGCTGGCCTTAGCACTCATTTTCTAGGCCGAAGATTTCAGCACATACTCAAAGACAGGGTGGATGAAGAAAAAGAACCTGAGAAGAACCGTGAAAATAGTTTAGACCTTAGTCGTAATTGAGTGTTTAATCAGTTTTGTGGACATAGTTTTGATGAAGGGAGAAAGACCGTAAGCGCTGCTCTAGG